>CAKMZR010000214.1 GCA_929200455.1 uncultured Alphaproteobacteria bacterium
GTGATGGGTTTGGAGGCGGGTTCGAACGACTATATACACAAGCCGATAAGGTTTGATGTATTTGAGGCCCGTCTTCGTGCACATCTTCAGCATAGGGCGAGTTCGAATGAAGAGATGATAAAGCTGCAAGGGTTCTTTTTTAAGCCGTTTGAGAAGCGTTTGGTTTACGGGGGTACGCAGTCGAGTGTGAAGCTGACGGAGAAGGAGACGATGATTTTGAATCATTTGATCAAAGCTCGGGGTAAGACGGTATCGCGAGAGGAATTTTTGCGTGAGGTGTGGAGGTATCAGCCTGACACGAACACGCATACTTTGGAGACTCATGTGTACAGGTTGCGCAGGAAGATTTCGAACACGGGAGGTGATCCGGATACGTTTCTGCGTACGGATATGGGGGGATACCGGATAGTTTTTTAGAAAGCGACGGATACTTTTCCGACGAAGAGGAGGTCGTTTGAAGAGGTGTCTGTTCCGGAAGAGATGCGGTAATTGGTGCCGACATTGACGTCGATAATCCCGAAGGATCTTTTGGCGAAGACGCCGGTATTGACGATGAATCCCGAATTGAATTGTGCAACTTTGAAAGCTTGGGGGTCATCTTTTACGTATTCTTTTTGGAAGTCGATGTAGAGTGAACCGTCATCCCCGAGGGAAGTGGCTCCGAAAGCGACATCGCTTTTGAGACTGACTTCAAAGACGTCGCTATCGCCGACGATCCAAGCGCGTGTGTAGTTGAAAGCGGCGGCGGGTTCGAGGGTATAGATAGAGAATGCGTTTGATCCATTGAAGGAAGTTCCGCTTGCGTTGGTAATTTTTAGGGGAGAATGGAGCAGTCCTTCGATATTGGCTCCGATTTTGAAGTGGAAAGCGTGAACGCCGAAGGAAAAGTTTTTAGCCCAGTAGTTATTGAGTCGGAGGATGATGCTTGAGTTTTCGATTTTTGCGAGAGCGTCGTTGGCGGCTCCGAGGCTTGTGGAGTATTGAAAGGATGAAAGGAAGAGGGAAGAGCCGTAGTATCCCCCGAGGAGGAAGGGCGTATTGATTCCGAGGAAGCCGCCGATTCCGAAGGCGGTGTCGCTATTGACTTTTCGTATGAAGTTAGGAATTTCCCCTTTGAAGCCGAACCCTCCGACGTCGAAAGTTGCGGAGAGTCCCCAGATGCTGTTGTGGTTGGCGACTTTTCCGCCGATGGCAGAGACGTAATCGGTCATGAAGTATTCGCAAGTGCGTTTGACGTTATTGATGGAGATTGTTCTGTTGAGAGATTGGGCGATCCCGAGGTTTGCCCCGGCATCGAGGAAGACGTCGGTTGTGTAGGCTCTTTTTCCTCGATATTTGGAAGAGAGGGACCATTCTCGAACGATTTCGTCTAGATTTGTAGATGAGGTTTTGGTCATGATTTTATTTTTGTCGATGGCAGCGGCGGGATGGGTATATGTGGAAGTTGAGATATCGCATGTATCTGTGCTTGTTGATTGAGCCCGGGCGCGTTCTGGAGCGAAGTTCCAGGCGACGAGGGATATGGCGAAGATCAGGGAGGACGTACGCAAGAGGGAGTGTGAGAGATTTTTCATGTGTTCATGTGTCCGATGAAGGTTGGATTTTGGGCTCGTGTTGGTTTTATATTTTTTATGTCAGCGGAAAGGAATACGGTTTTTTTTCTACTATTTGACTCTATATTCTGCTCCTTTTGTGTAATTCTAGAGTGATTTAAAAAGAATGGCTAGATTTTTGTGGAGGAAGTCTATTGAATGGGGTGTGAGTGGTTAAATGAATTGGAGGTTTGTATGAGCGTAGGAGAGGAAAGGATGTCTTTTTTGACGTGGAAGATGTTGCTTGGCTTGTCATTTTTGTGGGGATTTTCTTTCTTTTTTAATGAGTTGATGTTGGAAGAGTATCCGCCCCTTTGGGTCGCGTTTTTTCGTTTATTTTTTGGGGGTAGTGTTGTTTTTTGTATAGGATTGTGGTTATCGCGGGGTAGGGGACTTTATTTTTCGATGTGGTTGAAGCTTGTGGGTCAGGGATTGCTGGGAGTGGGTATTCCTTTTTGGATGATATTGCAGGCTCAAGAGAGTCTGACGAGTGGTCACGCGGCGGTTTTGAATGCGACGGCGCCATTATTTGGGATGGTGTTGTCGTCTTTTCTGGGAGCGGGAGAGGTTTTGAGTGCGAGAAAGGTGGTGGGGGTGATGTTGGGAATATTGGGAGTGGGTGTGATGTTTGGAGATTCGTTATTGAGTGAAGGTTGGGGCGTTGAGGTTGAGGGACAGTTGGGAGTGTTGATGGCGTCTTTTTGTTATGGTCTTGGGAGTGTATACACGAGGAAGGTGGGGTTATTGAAGGTTCCTGTGGCGTTATTGGTGGGTGTGAGTTTGCTCGGTGGGAGTTTTGTGCTGATGATTTTTGCGTTTGTGTTTGAGGGTGTTCCGTCACTGGTGATATTGAGAGATGGGGAAGTTTTGGCGTCTGGATTGATATTGGGCGTGATGTGTACGGG
>CAKMZR010000215.1 GCA_929200455.1 uncultured Alphaproteobacteria bacterium
CACATCATCATGCTCCCCCACAAAATCGCTGCCCAAAACTTCATTTTTTCTCCTTATCCCCAACCCGCATACTCTGTATGTATCATGCCTCGTATGTCTCATACCTTGTATGTGTCATACCCCGTAATGTCATACCCACACAACCAGAAATCCTCAGCCCCCCTAGAATAGAAATACAAGCGACAGTTATGGACAAAAGCCATCAATAGCATGTGCAACAGGGAATGGCGGATGGGGTGGGATTCGAACCCACGAGACGCGCAAACGCCTGCCGGTTTTCAAGACCGGTGCTTTCGACCACTCAGCCACCCATCCTCTCCTTTATCTCTCCCCTTGCCCTCTTCCTTTTGCCCCTCTCCTCACCCTACTTCTTACCCACCCCAGCTTCTTACCACCACCCTCGTCTACCACCACCCTCTCTTACCACCCCAGCCTCTACCACCACCCCGGTCAGCCGCCCGGACCCTCAGACCTGTTGCGAAAATCTATCGTCCCTATACGACCAAACATTTCACGAAAAAAACGTATCTCCGCATCAGGATCTTCCGTCTCCTCCTCGCTCATCACCACACCCAACTCCATGCCCTCGCGACGCTCCCAACCACGCAAAATATCTCCCTCGTCAAACGTCATAACATAGACTTTGCGATCCTTCAACTCTTCAGGCCATAAACGCGCCGCTACCGAAACGTGCGATACATAAAACCATCGCAGACCATCCTCGCTCTCCAAAGACGGCGAACCCAATACACGCACTATATCCAATTTTCCTACCTCTCCCACACGCAAATGCTCTTCCTGATAATCTCGCACCACGTGACCCCGTACCACCTCTTCTGCCGCACAACCCCACAACACAAAAAATAATAAAATACCTAGCCTTACTCTCCCCATCTCTTTACAACTCCTCTCGCTTCCTCTCTTCTCAACATCTCAACATCTCAACATCTCAACACCTCAACACATCACCCCAATACCTTACCCACCCCAGCACCACTATAGACTTCTCTTCTCTCCCTTGGCAAGAGTCTCTCCAAGATCACTTGACCTCACCCTCAAAAACACGCTATTTAATAAAGCAAACCCCCCATCACATCACCCCAACCCATCAACATCAACATATAGCTGCCCACATGATTTGGAACCTGCTCCAACGACTCTCCCCTTCCTCCCTCGCTCCTCCCTCATGGATCGACACATCCTCTCAAAATCTCTACCTCCAGGTCGTCACCCAATCCCGAATCCCCTTCTTCTACGACCAGTGCCGCGTCCTCGACACACCAGACGGACATTTTGATATGATTGCCCTCCACCTCTTCCTCGTCCTCAACCGCTTGGACTCCATCGAACACAGCAGACCCCTCGTGCAACAACTCCTCGAAACCTTTATCGACGACATCGATGCCAACCTCAGAGAAATGGGCGTAAGCGACCTCCGCGTAGGGAAAAAAGTACGCGTCATGGCCGAAGCCCTCTATGGACGACTCGACGCATACCGTACCGCCTTCGAAAAAGACAGAAGCCGCATGAGCGAAACCATCGCAAGAAACGTCTTCCGACATAGACAAGTTTCTCCCCAATCCATTTCCGCCCTCCTCGGTTACTTCTTCCTACAAAGCGACTTCCTCAAAAAACAAAACGATGAGCATATTCTCGACGGCATCATCTCTTTCGCACCCCCTCCCCCTCAGTCCGTCACCCTCTAACCCGCCAACTACCAACCACCGTCACCCTCTAATCAGCCAACCCGCTAATCCTTACCAAACACATCCGCTATCTCTTCCCTCGTCGGCCAATCCCCACTCGGAAAAAAAATAACTTCGCCAGAAAGACGGTAACCCTCCAAAAGAACCCGAACCTCTCTCGAAAACAACCACGACACAAAATCTCGAACCTGATCCCTCTTCTCACCCTCAAGACTGCTCTTCAATATCATCACACTGTAGGGATTCTCCAGCAACACCCCGCCCTCCACCAAAATCTTCATCACGCGATTGCTATCCTTGCGGTTGAGCCAACTCCCCCGGTCCGTCAAAATATAAGCACCCCAATTGTCCGCCATATTCAAACTCGCCCCCATACCTTGACCGCTCCGAACATAACCAGAACCCAAAGAAAAAGAAAAATTCACACCCGCCGTCATCTGAATATCAAGCTCCCTCTTATGAGTCCCGCTTTTGTCTCCTCGCGACACAAACACCACATCTCCCTCCGCCTCTCCCCGACGGGCAAGCCTACGAAACGCATCCTCAATACCCAAAGAATCCAAAAGACCCGCCTTGTCCGACTCATCCCCCAAAAGAATAAAATCATTGCGAATCCACTCATAACGCTTCACCCCGTAACCTCCAGCCAAAAAAGACTCCTCCCCCTCCCTCTCGTGTACAATCAAAAGATCCGCATCTCCCCGGCGACCCAACACAAAAGCCGCTCCACTCCCCACGGCCACATTCCGTACACCCCCCAAACCCTCCTT
>CAKMZR010000216.1 GCA_929200455.1 uncultured Alphaproteobacteria bacterium
CTTGTAGGGATTGGGTTTATAAGACTTTGGAGGAGAAGGGATGTGATTCTGGCGCGGTTGCGTCGATTGAGCTGGTGTGTATGCCTCGCGTGTGGGGTTATGTCTTTAATCCGGTGAGTTTTTGGCTTTGTTTTGACGAGTCTGGTGATTTGAGGTTTGTATTGAGTGAGGTGAGGAACACGTATGGTGAGCGTCATATATATGTGTGTTTGAGGGGTGAGGGAGATGTGATAGGGAAGGGAGATGAGATGTTTGCGGACAAGGTTTTTTATGTGTCACCTTTTTTGTCTTGTAAGGGAGAGTATCGTTTTCGTTTTTCTTATGGGGAGGAGAAATTTTCTGCGGTGGTGATTTATGAGGAGGGAGATGGAGAGAAGGTTCTATTGACGTCTTTGTCTGGAAGTTTTGAGGCGTATGAGAAGGGTTGGAAGCTTGTATGGGAGAGTAGTTATTATGTATTGAGGGTATTGGTTTTGATTTTTTATCAGGCTTTGAAGTTGCGATTGAAGAGGATAAAGTTTTTGTCGAAGCCTGAGCAATCTTTGGAGCGTGTGACTATGACAAGGAGGAGAGGTGATGATCTTTGAAGCAAGATTTAGCTATTTTTCCATTTTGGTTTTCTTTTTTCGCTGAAGGCGGTCATGCCTTCTTTCCGGTCTTCCAATGCGAAGGTGGATGCGAACAAATCTTTTTCTGTGCTTAGTCCTTGAGCGAGGGTAGTTTCCATAGCGACATTGACGGCTTTTTTTGCGATACGGACGGCGGGACGCGAATGACTTGCGATGGTTTCTGCCATTTTTGCGGCTTCAGATTTCAACTCGGTGTGGTCTACGATTCTTGAGACGAGTCCGCATTTTTCGGCTTCTTGAGCATCCATATGTCGTCCTGTGAGTATGAGGTCCATAGCTTTTGCTTTTCCGACGGCCCGTGTGAGTCTTTGGCTTCCTCCGAGTCCTGGTATTGTGGCTAAAGTGATTTCAGGCTGTCCAAATTTTGCGTTATTTGCGGCGATGATCATGTCGCAAGCCATGGCGAGTTCGCAACCTCCGCCCAGAGCGTATCCAGCGACTGCGGCGATGATGGGCGTTTTGATGGTTTCAATGCGATTGATTTCGAAGGCGAACATTTCTTCTTCTTGAAAGCTGACAAAGTTTTTTGGGAGCATGGCTTTGATGTCAGCTCCGGCGACGAAGGCTCGTTCTGTTCCATAAAGCACGATGCATCCTATGGAAGGATTTTTGTCGTGCCGTTCTAGGGCTTCGACGATGTCTTTGATGAGTTCTTCATTGAGAGCGTTGAGGGCTTCAGGACGGTTGAGCGTGAGGTGAGCGACGCCTTTTTCACAGGTTTCTAGTACGAGACTCATAAGACTTTTCCTTATTTTGGGTGTGTGAATTTTATTGTACGTGAGGCACTGAGTATAGCCTGACCTCTTGTGGAGTTGAAGAATTTTTCTTATGTTTTTTGCTTGGGAAAGTACAAGATTCCGGTGTCATTTCCTTCTTTGACGTCTTGAAAAATATTGGAGAATATGTGAAGAAGAGCGTCTTCTCCTAGGTGACGGTAGGATAGGTCATAGATGAATTCTTGAATATATTCTTCGCGATATCTGTATTTTTTGAGTTCGCCCCCTATATAACCTCGAGATAGGTCCAGAGCAAAAATTTCATTCACAGAAGACATTGCGGCACCAGCAGCATCAAGTTTTGGAGCATCCGGTATTTTCTTTTCACGCAATGGTTTGAATTTGCATATCCACTTGCACATATAAGCCGAGCGTTTTATAGCGTTTGAAAGAGGAGAAGCACTAGGATGTCTTTTGTTTCTCAGATGATAATCTTTGTAGCGTTCTATATCGTCATAAGCTCCTTTTACAGCGAGTCTTAAAAGGCGAACGTCGACACCGGCATCAATTTCTCTTTCTCCCTTACGCTTTAGTTTCTCATTTGTCTTATCGATATGACGTTTTGCCAAGCTATAAGTTTCTACAAGCCGCGTTTTAATTTTATTTTCTTCTTCGGAAGTTAGTGGCATAAGGCGACATCAAGAAAGTTGTGAAAAGAGAGGCCTATTGGTTATTGTTTTCAGGGCTGTGTTTATCATCAGCCTCTTCGATTCCATTTAAGAAAGCGTCTACGTGGTCACCCAAGCCGTCCATAAAGGCTTCTTCAATGGCATCAAAGTCATAGGGTTCAGAGTCGTTAGGTCTTCTTCTGTTTTCCATGGCACGCAAATGCCCGTCATTTTCGTAAAGCTGTTCCACAACTTTCCGAGCTATTTCCCTGTAGTCTTTCTGGGGAGGTTCCTGTGTCATCTTAAGCTATCTCTATCTTCAAAAACCCTTACCCCTTTTTCCCTACGTTACCATGTAACATGCAAAAAGTACACGCCTGCTTTTTTTGCTTTTAGGTATTCTCTAGAGAGAGTGGCGCACCCGGGAGGACTCGAACCCCCAACCTCCTGATCCGTAGTC
>CAKMZR010000217.1 GCA_929200455.1 uncultured Alphaproteobacteria bacterium
TCGTTTTTTCCCAGAGGGTTTGGCGGAAATTATTCGTTTGAGGAAGGAGCGAGGGGGCGAGGAGAGCTATACGCGGAGTTTGTTTGAAGGGAGTAGGGACAGGAGGTCGCAAAAGGTGGGCGAGGAAGGCGTGGAGTTGGCTCTTGCGGGTATGATGGATGACGGGGCGCGGATACGGAGCGAGGCGGCGGATTTGTTGTTTCATATGATGGTTCTTCTTGAGAGCTGTGGTGAGAGCATGGAGGGTGTGTGTGAAGAGCTGAGACTGCGTCATGAGGAGAGGGCGAGGGGAAGGGATGTGTGATGGACAACGTGATCTTGAGGGCGGAGGAGGAGGGTGACGGTTCTGATATTTTGTTTTTGTATCGGCGTGTCTTTGGAGAAAATTTCCCGGACATGAAGCGTGCGGCGAATCTGTTGCGTTCTTATGGGTTTGCGGAAAGGGGATTGTCGTTTGTTGCACGGGACGAGGGGGGAGAACTTTTGGGGAGTGTGCGTTACACGAAGTTGGAGTGTATGTGCGAGGGTTCTTTTGCGTGGGAGGATGGATTTATGCTGGGTCCTTTATCGGTTCGGACTGATATCCGGGGTTTGGGATTGGGACGGAGTCTTGTAGAGAGGAGTTTGCGCGAGGTTCCGAGAGGTATTCGTGTGATAACGATAGGAGATCCTGGTTATTTTGTTCCGTTTGGTTTTTCGGTATTGTCATTTGATCATTTGCGGATACGAGGGGAGGTGAGGCCGTTGTCTGTGATGGAGTACGGAGAGGGTGTTGCTGGTGGCGTTGTACGGGGTATTCGAGGCAGTGGGGAAGGAGAGAATAGCGATGCGGACATTTTTTGAAGAGTCTCGTCTTGAGGATGAAGATATTTTGGCGAGTTCCAAGGCGATAAGGCGTTGTGTTCATTGTGGTCTTTGCACGGCGACATGCCCGACCTATTTGCTTTTGCGCGATGAGAGGGATTCTCCGCGAGGACGTATTTATATGATGAAGAGTATTCTTGAGGAGGATCGAGCCCCGACACGCGAGGAGATGAAGCATGTGGACAGGTGTCTTTCCTGTTTGTCGTGTACGACGACGTGTCCGTCCGGAGTGGATTACCGTCGTTTGGTGGATCATATGCGGAGTTATATGGAGTCGCATAGGAGTTTATGGGAGAGACTGTACCGCAAGACTTTATGGTCTGTGATGACGAAGGCTTGGAGGGCTCGTTGTCTTTTTGTATTGTTGAGATGGGGTCTTGGCGTTTTGTCGTTTGTGCCGTATTTGAGATTGAAGACGTCACGTGTTCGTTCTTTGATGCCCCGTTGGGACCTTCATCCTATGGCGAGTGATGTGGCGGGTGTATTTTTTGCGGAAGGGGAAAAGCGGGGACGCGTTTTGTTGCCTCGAGGATGTGTACAGAGGGTTGTGGGAGCACAAATTCACGATAGGGTTTTGAAGCTCCTGACTTGGCAAGGTTTTGAGGTGATTGTGCCTGAGGGAGGATGTTGTGGAGCGTTGGGTCATCACATGGGCTATGTGAATGAGAGTCGGGCTGAAGCGGAGCATCAGGTTCGTTGTTTGCATGAGGCGGAAGCGAAGTACGGGAAGGTGGATGCGGTGTTGAGTCATGCGAGTGGTTGTGGTTCTGTGATGAAGGATTACGGTGCGTTATTGGGAAGCGAGGGAGGTAGGGATTATGGTTCTCGGGTGGAGGATGTATCATTTTTTTTGTCGAAAGTGGGAATGAGAGGGCGTCCACGGAAGAGTTTGGCAGGCATGAAGGTGGTGTATCATGCGGCTTGTTCGTTGCAGCATGGTCAGGGTTTTGGTGGTGTTCCGCCTGATGTTTTGTCTTGGACGGGAGCGGAAGTGTTGGAGATGAAGGAGTCACATATATGTTGTGGTTCTGCGGGTATGTACAATGTGCTTCAAGGAGAAATCGCGGATTTATTGCGGGAGCGTAAGAGATTTTATATGTCGTCGAGTGGGGGTTCGTGTGTGGTGACGGGGAACATAGGGTGTCTTCTTCAGTTGTCTGGTGCGGAGGGAAGTCTTCCGGTGTGTCACGTGGCGGAGTTGTTATATTGGAGTGGTTTTGGGGAACGTCCTTATTCTTTTTATTCTTCTGGTTTGTCGTCGAAGATGAGTTGATTTTCTGGTTCTGGTGGCATGAATCCATTTTTTTGGAGTTCGTCGACGGAGGGTAGGTCGTTGAGGGACTCGAAGCCGAAATGGTGAAGGAAGGTGTCTGTGGTTCCCCATAACATGGGTTTTCCGAGGGTATCTTTTCTTCCTAGGGTTTTGATCCATCCGTATGAAACCATGCGAGAAAGTATGGTACTATTGGTTTCTGCACCGCGGATGGATGCGACTTCGGCTCTTGTGATGGGCTGGTGGTAAGCGATGATGGCGAGAATTTCTGTGAGTGCTTGGCTTTCTTTTTTTTGTAGATTTTTTGTGTTTGTTATTTT
>CAKMZR010000218.1 GCA_929200455.1 uncultured Alphaproteobacteria bacterium
ACTTCACACTCTTCCCACAATAATCTGAAATATCTCCAAAAACCCCAGGTAAGAACGCACGTGCTGCAATGAAGTCTCGTTTGCCTTGTCTTCTAACCGTCTTTTTTGCTGTTCTGCTTGGTGAATCGCACAAAGCCAAGGAATAATAAGCATTGAAAAATGCTTGTATATATATTGTAGCAGAAGCCCTATCTAAGACCTCGTCCTGATAGACGTTTAGCCTCAGAAAAAACCTCGTCATGCATAAAATAACAACCTTGCCTTACAAAAAAAATTTTACCGTGCTGAGTTAACGTGTCGTTGAGCATAGCTGCCAAATTGGACCGAATTTTTCCCTCGTTTCCTTCGTATATGTTTTGTTCCATCAAATGCTCCACAAAAAATTCTTTGTCAACACCCTCATTGCTCGGACTCTCTTGTAGATAAGTTTGAAAAACACGTGCCACACCAGTATAGCCAAATAACCAGCGTTTAACCCTTCCAAGGGTTTTTCCAGATACTCGGTTTCTTCCGTTTTGTATATATCTACTCTTACTCTCTGTCTCATCTGCTGCAAAATCACCATCCCTCTCTTCCCGAGGAAGTCTCAAAGACTTTTTGCTTTCCTTGTTTTCAATCAATCGCTCTATGACGTTTTGTGGCGAATCAAAGCCAGTCGCCATAGATGCCAACTTTTCGTACAATTCATCAGAAATCCTAATTACAGGCATTCTACACTCCTTCAAGTTACACACACTTCAAATAAGTTAGTGTTACAATGTAACGCGTATCCAAAATCGTGTCAAGAGGCCATAGACTCCCCCCCCGCCTGCTTACCCCTGAGACATCCCTCCAAAGGGAATGCCCGACAAGTCCGCCATGGTCTTCTTCCACGTAGTCAAATCATCAATCGAAAAATCACTCAGTGAACTATGCCCACATGCTCGTGCCATAATCTTCATAAGTTCCGTCGATGCCTCAAAGAAACGTCCTAGACCTTCCGCCGCTCCATCCACCTTGAGACGCTTACGCAACTCAGGGTCTTGCGTCGCAATACCCACAGGACACGTGTTCGTGTTGCATACCCTCATCCCAAGACAACCTATCGCCTGCATCGCCGCATTAGAAACCGCTATCGCATCCGCTCCCAAAGCAAGAGCCTTCGCAAAATCAGACGGCGTGCGAAGACCTCCCGTTATCACAAGAGTCACATCACCTCGACCCACACTGTCCAAATAACGACGCGCACGACCCAATGCCGGAATCGTCGGGACAGAAATATGATCCCGGAAAATAAGTGGAGCCGCTCCCGTTCCCCCTCCACGACCGTCAAGAATAATATAATCAACACCAACCTCAAGAGCCGCCTCTATATCCTTCTCAATATGTTGTGCAGAAAGCTTAAAACCTATCGGTATACCCCCCGTCACCTCTCGCACCTCGTCTGCACACCTCCTGAAATCTTCAAGACTATGCCACTCAGGAAAACGTGAGGGAGAAACCGCTGCCTCTCCAGGATTCAATCCTCGAATATCCGCTATCTTCTCCGTAACCTTATCCCCTGGAAGATGTCCTCCCGTACCCGTCTTCGCCCCTTGACCTCCCTTAAAATGAAACGCTTGGCAAAGACCTACCTTGTCAAGCGAAAAACCAAATGACGCAGACGCAAGCTCGTAAAAATAACGCGAATTCGACGCTTGCTCTTCCGGCAACATCCCTCCCTCACCACTGCAAATACCCGTTCCCGCAAGTTCCGCTCCACGCGCAAGAGCTATCTTCGCCTCCTCAGACAAAGACCCAAAACTCATATCAGAGACAAATAATGGTATGTCCAAAATCAACGGCTTCTTCGCATTCGGTCCAATCACCGTCTTGCTCTCTACAGGGGCGTCGTCCAATAACGGAAACTTATGAAGCTGACCCGTCACAAACTGTATATCATCCCAACGCGGCAAATCCTTCCTCGGAACCCCCATCGCATCCATCGGACCATGATGTCCATAACCCTCAAGTCCATTCTTCGCAAGTTCTTGAATAAACTCTATATGAGACTCTATCTCTTCGCTCCCTCCCGAACCACGAGACACCCTCTGAGGCTTACTCTCTCCCTCCCTAATCTGCTTGTGGCTTCCGTCACAATAAGGCTGCTTCCCCGATTGTCGACAACCGCATATGTATAACGTCTTGTCTTCTGCAAAACTTAACACTTGCGGCTTAATATCCGTCGTCTTGTGAGAACCATCGCAAAATGGACCCTTCTTCGACAATCCACACATACAAAATACTTTCGTGTCTCCCTTGCTCGCTTCAATCGCAAATGGGGTGCTCTGCCATCCTGTCATCTCAACCTCTCCTTCTCAATAAGACCTCGTGATAAAATCCGCCGGACCCTTCGGGACAATGCGGTGCGGGTTAATGCTCTCATGCGAGTAATAATAATGTCGCTT
>CAKMZR010000219.1 GCA_929200455.1 uncultured Alphaproteobacteria bacterium
GAGATGAAGTCTTGGTCGGAAAGAGCGAATCGGGAGACGCGGGCGAATCGTTCTTTGTCATCGCTGGAGATGTAGGTGTGGGGATTGTAGGTTTGGAATTTGACGGCATGTACGCCTGCTTTGGCGGCGTCTGTCATGATGTGGAGGGCTTTTTCGAGGGATCCTTCATGGTTGACGCCGATTTCCGCGACGAGGGTAACGAGAGGGTTGAGTTCAAGGAGGGTGTGGGTCATGAGGAGAGGGTTTTCTATTTTTGAGGTTTTGAGGTGAGATTTTCTTGGAGGTCTTCGATGAGGGAGAAGGCTTGAGAAGCGTTGGTTTCGAGGGCTTTTAGGGAGGTATCCCGGATGAAGGTGATATAGAGTTGGGCTTGTTCTTGAGGCATACGTCTTGAGAGGGCAAGAGCGAAACTGTAGAAGGAAGCGAGGGTGCCTGCGTAGAAGTGTGCGACGAGTTTTTGGAGGTGAGGCGTGTCTGAGGGTTCGTGGAAGAAGGAGGAGGTATTTTGCCATGCTTTGAGGATGGATTTTGGGTCATGCCATTCGTTGGTGAGGGTTTGTGAGACAAAGTTGTGGGCGTGTGTGAAGAGTTCTTTTAGGGTATTGAGGTCTTGAGAGAGGGAAGCTTGTTCGGGATTTGGAGGGGTTATGCACAGGGACATGAGGAGGGATGTGACGGTTGTTTTTGGGTAGTCTTGGAGTTGATTTTTGGGTTTGAGGATGTTGAGTTCTGAGGGGAGGGTGGGGACGGTATTGTGGATGAAGATTCCGTCGCTACAATTTCGGACGATGGATTCGGGAAGAGCGAAGGAATAGTCTTTGATGAGGGTACTCATGAAGAGTCCGGCCCAGATGAAGTTGTCGCGCGAGTAAGCGACACCGCCGAAGTTTGCGGGTTTTGGTGTTTTGAGGGAGACGGCTTGTCTGTGGTATGGGTGTTTTTCGAAGAAGAGGGGGTCTGTGTGGTAGGCGGTGTGTTGGGAGTGGTGGTGTTCGACGTGTCTACTTCCGAGGTCTGTACCGAAAAGGGCGATGGAGGAGAAGCCGAATCCTACAGCGATTCGCAATCCGAGGTTGGTGACGGTGGGAGACATCATGGAAGTGGGGGTGAAGGAGGGGAAGAAGTCTGAGCATGAGAGGTTGTCCCGCATGAGGAAGACGGTATTTTTGAAGAGTTTGGGTATGTTTGGGTTTATGGAGCAGGCGGCAAGGAGGGTGATGGATTTGAGGTTATGCTGCTTGGCTGTATTTGTGAGGATGTCTAGGGGCCCTGGAGTATTTTCGATTTCGCAGTGGAAGTCTGGTTGGATTCCGTGGTTGAGGAGGGCTCCGAGAGCGGTTCCGCAGCTGAAGATGATCATGAGGTGTTGATGTTTTTTGAGGAAGGGGAGGCTTGCGTCGAGGGAGGGTCCTGATCCGACGATGGCACAGGGTATGTGGTGTAGGCTGTGGGAGAGGGCGGCGAGGGGATTGTGGAGTTGGCGGTGTTTTTGGTTGTAGAGATTTTTGAAGCTGTTGTGGAGCATGAGGATTTCGTCTTCGAAGAATCCTTTGGGGTGTCCGACGTGGATGGGGATGCCGTGTTGGAGTTCTGAGTGTAGGGTTGAGATGGCGTGAGAGGCGTAGTGGGTGAAGAGGTATGAGCCGTCTGTGAGGGGAGCTTGCCACCTGCTGAAGTGGCTATGGAACTGTTGGGCAAGGACGTGCACGTCGTGGTGGTGGAAGATGTGGAGGTTTCCGCCACGGGTTTTGAGGGTATTGAGGAGGGGTTCAAAGTCGAGGGTGTGGAGTCCGAGGGCGAGGAGTCCGAGGTCTGGTTCGATGAGGAAGAGTTGAGGTGAGGGGAGGGTGTCTACGAGGATGGGGAGGTGGAGTCCGAGGCCGCATCCGAGGACGATAAGGAATTCGCCGTCTTTGTCGTGGGTTTCGAGGTGGTCATTGAGGAGGAGATTTTGGGAATCGATGAAGTCGTGAGCGGCATTGAGGGTATCGACGCTTGTAAGGCCATGACGTGAATGTTTGGAGAGGTAGGCGACTTCGATTCTTTGGGGTTTGAGGAGGAATTGTCGGCATTGTTTTTGGGCGTAGGAGAGGGCGTCATCGTGGGCGTAGAAGGGGCCGCTTTCGAGTTGGATGTTGAGATTTTCTTGTTCAAGAGAGCCTGTGATTTCGGGAAGGTCTTCGAGGCGGTAGGATGGGAGGTTTTGGGGAATGGGGATTCCCTGAGTTTGGAAGAGGTTAAGATTTTTTTCAAAGAGGGATGAGGGTGTATTCATGATGCGTTTTGCGGTGGGTGATACGTTGAGGGTTTAGGATGGGTTTGGGTTGCGTTCTGCGAGGTGGCGGGCGAGGTAGTGTGCGGCGTTTTCGACGAGGGCTGAGAGGTTTTGCGTGGTGTGGGTGTGGGTATTTTTT
>CAKMZR010000220.1 GCA_929200455.1 uncultured Alphaproteobacteria bacterium
CACATTCCCCCTCCCTACCCTATTCCCCCCTGTGTCCCTTCACATTCCCACTCCCTAACCTATTCCACCCTACGTCCCTTCACACTTCATAACTCCACTCCCTACCTATCACCCCACCCCATCCCAATCCAGACAAATCAAGCCGTCTTCGGACGATCCTCTCCCCTATCAGAATTGTTGTACGTGTATGACGGCATTCCCTTCTTCAGTACCGAATCCTTCTTCACCGTCACCTTCTCCAATCCATCCTTGTCCGGCAATTCAAACATCGTCTCCAATAACAATTCCTCTATCACAGAACGCAAGCCACGCGCTCCAGCCTTCCTCTTCACCGCCTCGTGCGCTATCTCCTTCAACGCCTCATCCTCAAACTCTAACTTCACCTTCTCCATCGAAAATAATAACTGATACTGCTTCACCAACGCATTCTTCGGACGCTTCAATATCTCCACCAACGCTTCCTCGTCCAAATCTTCCAACGTCGAAATCACCGGCAAGCGACCCACAAACTCAGGAATCAATCCAAACTTCACCAAATCTCGTGACTCCACCTTCGCAAACAATTCTCCCATACCCTGCTCGTCCTTCGAACGCACATCCGCCTCAAATCCAAGACCACTACCCTGCTCACGGTTCGCGATAATCTTGTCCAAACCAGAAAAGGCTCCACCACAAATAAACAATATGTTCGTCGTGTCTACCTGCAAAAACTCCTGCTGAGGATGCTTCCTACCACCCTGAGGCGGTACACTCGCCACCGTGCCCTCCATGATCGTCAATAATGCCTGCTGAACCCCCTCCCCAGACACATCCCGCGTTATCGACGGATTGTCCGATTTACGACTGATCTTGTCTATCTCATCTATGTAAACGATACCCCGTTGCGCCCTCTCTACATTGTAGTCCGCAGACTGCAATAACCTCACAATAATGTTCTCAACATCCTCTCCCACATAACCCGCCTCCGTCAAAGTCGTCGCGTCCGCCACCGTAAAGGGAACATCCAAAATCCTCGCCAATGTCTGGGCCAAAAGAGTCTTGCCACTCCCCGTCGGACCTATCAGCAAAATATTCGACTTCGACAACTCTACACTGCTCTGAGGCTCCACCTCCAGTTCTATTCGCTTGTAATGATTGTGCACCGCCACCGATAACGACTTCTTCGCAGACTCTTGACCTATCACATACTCATTCAAGACCTCAAATATCGAACGAGGCGAAGGCGTATCATCCTCAGAACGCAAAAGACTGCTCTGCTCATCACGGATAATCTCCGTACACAACTCCACACACTCGTCGCAAATAAATACATTCGGACCCGCGATCAACTTCTGAACTTCGTCTTGACTCTTGCTGCAAAATGAACAACTCAGCACACGCTTTCCCACACTTCCTTCTTCAGACATCAAATAACCTCTATCTCTAAAAATTCCACCCCCTCTCAAAATAATAACCTCTTGCTCAAAGAGTTTCTAGTTATTTTTTTCCATTCCACCAAAAACTCAAAACCGTTCCGTCCACTACACCTATCCCCTTCTTCCTCTCCTTGTCAAGAGACACCAACGCTTCTATCCCTCTCAAAAACCTTGATATCATCCATGCAATAACCGTAAACTCAAAGCAATATAACCAAAGTCAAAACCCTCACAATACCTCATGACCTCATGACCGCTCTCAAAGATATTCGTATCCTCGACCTCACCCGAGTCCTTGCAGGACCTTTCTGCACTCAACTCCTCGCTGACTACGGTGCTGATGTCATCAAAGTCGAAAAACCTGGAAATGGCGACGATACAAGAGCATGGGGACCTCCTTACCTCTCCGATACAAACGGGAATCCCCTACCAGAAAGCGGGTACTATCTCTGTGCAAACCGAAACAAACAATCCCTCGCCCTCGACCTCTCCTCGCCACAAGACGTCGATATACTCAAAAAAATTATACCCAAGTGCGACATCCTCGTCGAAAACTTCAAAGTCGGAGGACTAAAAAAATACGGACTCGACTATGAATCCCTCATCCCCCTACGCCCCGACCTCATCTATTGCTCCATCACAGGCTACGGACAGTACGGACCCCACGCTCACAAACCCGGCTACGACCTCATCGCCCAAGCTTTCGGCGGACTCATGAGCATCACAGGAGAACCAGACGGAGAACCCATGAAAATAGGGTCCGCTCTCGGCGACATCGCTTGCGGACTCTACGCTTCCACCGCCATCCTCGCCGCTCTCCATCACCGCTCAAAAACAGGGGAAGGACAGTCCATCGACATCGCACTCAACGACTGCCAAATTCCCCTCCTCGCAAACAACGCCACAAATTATCTCCTCTCAGGTATAAACCCCTCTCGCTTTGGCAATGCCCATCCCAATATCGTACCCTACCAAGTCTTCAAAACAAAAGACGC
>CAKMZR010000221.1 GCA_929200455.1 uncultured Alphaproteobacteria bacterium
AATCCCGTAAAGTCCTGACAATATCCTCACACAGCCCACACCATAATCCCACCCGTCCTTATCCATCGTTCCCACGTCAAAGCCCACATACGTATCTCCCCCAAAAAAATGTAACGCCGAGTGACCATCCTGTTCTTCAAAACGCAAATATCTCTCCACATTCAGCCGCGACAACTTCTCGCTCAAACCCATAAGGGCAGACAACGAAGCCTCGTCATACCCTTTCAGAATATCCACCAAATGTGATGTCTTTTCGCAAAATAAAGGACGCGTCTTCGATACCCACTCCGGAACATCCATGCCCTCGCGAAACCTCTTCGCCGGAGACAACAACGCAAACATAGCTCAACCCCCCTTCCACGAACGAGTCTCTTCCCTATACGCTTCCATCAATGTCTTGCTCATGCCTCCCACATTAAAGTGATACGCTCCTATGCTCGATACAGGCGTCACTTCTGCTGCTGTCCCACACACAAAAACTTCAGACGCCCGACCCAACTCTTCGGGAAGAATATGACGCTCCACAACCTTAACCCCCGTCTTCAACGCCAATCCCATCACCGTTCTCCTCGTTATCCCATCAAGAAAACAATCCGCCGTCGGCGTGTGCAGTTCTCCGTCTATCACCAAAAACATATTCGCTCCCGTCGCCTCCGCCAAATAACCCCTGTGATCAAGAAATATCGCCTCGTCATACCCCTCTCGCTCCGCCTTGTGCTTCGACAGCGTGCCTATCATATACAATCCCGCCGCCTTGCTTTGCCACGGGGCCGTCTCCGGGGCCGGACGACGCCATTCCGCAAAGTCCGCACGCAAACCCCGCTCCAACGCATCAGAAAATAAATTCGGCCACTTCCACACACCAACCGCCACATGCACACGCGTGTCTTGTGCAGAAACCGCCATCATCTCAGAACCCCTCCACGCAAATGGACGCACATAACCGTCCACAACTCCATTCTTCTTCAAAGCCTCTTGACACACATCATCTATCTCTTCCACACTATACGGAAGCTCCATATCAAGGTATAATGCCGATTTCTTCAAACGCTCATTGTGCTCATGCAACTTGTAAATCACTCCACCATACGCTCGCTCTCCCTCAAAAACACAAGAACCATAGTGCAGTCCATGCGACAATACATGCAAACGCGCATCCCTCCAATCACACCACTCACCGTCCTTCCAAATATATCCTTCTCTCTCAGAAAATGATTCCACTCTGTCTTCCTTTCTCTCTCGTTCCTTCCAACATCACCCGTAAACCATTCTCAACTCTCACATCTCAACCGTCAAGATATTTTTCTCTACTTTCACCCCTCAAAAAGAATACTCCATGAACTCATACATACTCGCCATCGAATCTTCTTGCGACGAAACCGCCGTCGCCATCATAAACAATCACAGAAAAATTCTCGGACACTCACTCAAAAGCCAAATCAAACTCCATCAACCTTTCGGCGGCGTCGTGCCTGAAATCGCAGCACGAGCCCACCTCGACGTCCTCCCCTCCCTCATCAGAGATACGCTCTCCCAAGCCCAACTCTCCCTAGAACAAATCTCCGCCTTCGCCGCCACCGCAGGACCCGGCCTTGCCGGCGGACTCCTCGTCGGAACCACCGCCGCAAAAACTCTCAGCATCCTACACAACAAACCCTTCATTCCCGTAAACCATCTCGAAGCCCACACCCTCACACCCTCCCTCCTCCATCCCAACCTCGAATCATTCATCATCCTACTCCTCTCCGGAGGCCACTCCCTACTCGCCCTCGTCAAAAAACCTGGCGACTACTCCATCCTCGGACAAACACTCGATGACGCCGCAGGAGAAGCTTTCGACAAAACCGCTCGACTCCTCAATCTCCCTCCCCCAGGCGGACCCGCCCTCGAAGAACTCGCAAAAAATGGCAACCCCCTCTCCTTCGCATTCACTCCCCCCATGCAAAGACAACACCCCCATAACTGCAACTTCTCCTTCTCAGGACTCAAATCTTCCGTCGCACGAACCGTCCAAAAACTCCCAAAACCAATAGACAACAACACAAAAAGTCATATCGCCGCCGCATTCCAACATACCGTCATCCAACACCTCATCTCACGCACATCCGTCGCATTCCAATCCGTTCCCCACCTGCCCCTCGCACTCTCAGGAGGAGTCGCTTCAAATCTCGCCATCCGTCTCGCCTTCGAAAAACTCTGCCTTCAACACAATCGCCAACTCTTCATTCCCCCTCCCTCACTCTGCACAGACAACGCCGTCATGATCGCCTTTACTGCCCTCCTTCGCTTCCTCGATCGCGAATCCTTTCCCATCTCCTTCCCCATCAATCCTCGTTGGAAACTTTCATGCCCCTCAGAAACCC
>CAKMZR010000222.1 GCA_929200455.1 uncultured Alphaproteobacteria bacterium
AAGTTGTGAGGGATGACGGGAGCAAGAAGTTTTCTTTGCAGGGTGGGCAGGTATTTGAGGCGGGGGTAGATTCTTTTGAGGTTGTGGAGTGGCCTGGAGTGGGAGGAGCAGCAGGTTATGATGTTGTTATTTTTAACAATCCTTCTGTGAGTAGTGGTTCTCCGCCGTTATTTGCGGGGTATGATACGAGGGGAGGAGTGGCAACATTACTTTTTTCTAAGCAAGGATTTTTTGCGACGGAGGCGTATGCGTCATCGGGTCTGAGGGGAGGTAAGGCTCTGGCGGTGGAGGGGCACTTGGTCGCGGCGTCCATATCGATTGAAGTTAATCAGATTCCGTCTGATGCATCGGATCTTTTGACGGGGGTGTCTGGAATTGTGCAGGTATTTAGGCATGTTGGGGGCATATACAAGCAGGAAGCGTTATTGTCTGATGAGAGTGTGAGTGAGGACGATGATTTTGGCGAGAGTTTGGCATTGTGGTCTGGAGGAGGCTATGATTATTTGGCTGTGGGGGCTCCGAGATTTGACGATGCGTTGGGCAAGGGTGCGGTGTATGTGTACCGTTATGAGGGAGAGCGAGGATGGATATTGCATGATAAGTTTTCGGCACCGAAAGCGACGGTACGTGGATTTGGCACGGATGTGACTTTTACGTCGGACGGAGGTCTTGTGGTGTCCTCTTCGGACGGAGAGGTGTATGTTTATGATTTTTTGAGTTTGGCACCGAAGGGATCATTTGGGGTTGAAGGGGACAGGTTATTTGGTGGCAGTGGAGATGATATTTTGGTGTCGAGTATGGGCCCTGATATTCTGGACGGAGGGCCTGGCACGGACGAAGTTTTTTATGCGGACTATTCGTCGGAATACACGTTTGTATCGCGTCGTTCGCATATACTTGAGGTGAAGGGCAATGGGGTGACGGATCGTTTGTATAGTATTGAGCGAATAAAGTTTTTGGACAAGGTGTATGAGGTGGAGTGGGGGGCGTTGACGGGTCGTGCTTTGGAGTTGGATGGATTGAAGTTGAAGTTGCCGCAGGTGGTTGACAATGTGGCCCCGGTTATGGTTTCGCGGAGTGTGGAGGCGTCTGCGGATAGTGTGACGGTGAAGGCGACATTGTCTGAGGAGGGTCGTATGTATGGTTTGGTGCGCAAAGAGGGAGAAGTTTCTCCTGATGTGATGGAAGTGGTGATGGAGGGTCGAGAGGTGAGGTTTGAGGGAAGGGGTGAGCAGACGTTGACGGTGGATGGATTGAGTTCTGGCACGGACTATGTGCCGTATGTAGTTTTGGAGGATGAAAGGGGGAATCGCTCTGAAGTGCGGGTGGTGGTGGATGAGGTGACAACGCAGGCGAGTGTTTTATCGAATTTGACGTTGACGAAGAAGGGGAGTTCACGTCATGAGGTGACGTTTCGTTTGGACGGAGATGGTTTTGTGTATTATGGGTACAGTGTTGAGTCTGAGGGTAAGCCGAGTGCGGATGAGATGAGGGAGGGATTGTCACATTTTTGGTCATCTGGAGTGACGTGGGTGGATGGAAAGGGAGATCATAAGATATATTTGCCTTTTTTGGGCAAGGGAGAGGGAAAAATATACATAATGAGTGATGGAGAGGGTATAGTGCATGAGGCGAATGTTTCTCCATTGTGGGAGGACGATGGTGATGTGTGGGGTTTATCGTTTGGTGTTTCGGATTTTGTTTAATGAGGAGGATAGAGTGAGTAAGTTGTATGATATATGTGTGATAGGTGGAGGTTCTGGAGGATTGGTGATGGCGGCGGGAGCGTCGCAGATGGGTGCGAAGGTGGCGTTGATAGAGGCGGATAAGATGGGAGGGGACTGTTTGAATTATGGATGTGTACCGTCGAAGGCGTTGATAGCGGCGGCACATTCTGCACAAGTGATGAGGACATCTGGTCGGTTTGGTGTGAAGGGTGTCGAGCCTGAAGTGGATATGAGTGGGGTTGCGGCTCATATACGGGGGGTGATAGAGACGATAGCCCCGAATGATTCTGTGGAGCGATTTACGGGTCTTGGAGTGGATGTGTTTGAGGGTCGGGGTGAGTTGTTGAGTCGGCGGGAGGTGAAGGTGGGGGAAGAGATCGTGAGGGCGAAAACGATAGTCATATCAACGGGTTCTTATGCGTTTATTCCGCCTGTTCCGGGGCTTGAGGACGTGGATTATTTCACGAATGAGAATATTTTTGACAATAGCGACAAGGTGGATCATTTGTTGGTGATGGGCGGGGGTCCGATAGGACTTGAGATGGCACAAAGTTACCGGAGATTGGGTTCGAGGGTGAGTGTGGTTGAGA
>CAKMZR010000223.1 GCA_929200455.1 uncultured Alphaproteobacteria bacterium
AGTTCGTCTTCATGATAATTATGCATGAACAAAGAAGGCTCATCACCGTGAAGCTTAAGGGCTTGATGGAGGAGTTCAAGAAAGTCTTCTTGGGTCAGGGTAAGACAGCCGAAGTTTTCGAGATGGGATGTGGTGAACTGGCAGTCTAAGAGGGTGAATCCGGCCCGTTTCATACGGACAAGCAAGGCGACAAGAGCGATTTGGCTTGCACGGGGATGAAAGCTCACCATACTTTCGCCAAAGAAAGTGGATCCTGCGGCAAGCCCGTAGAGTCCGCCGACAAGCTGATTTTCTGAATCGTATACGCTTACGGTGTGGCAATAGCCTTGGTGGAAGAGGTAGGTATAGGAAGATATGATGGTGTTGTTGATCCAGGTTTCGGGTCTTGAGGAGGTATGAGCAGCACAAGCCGCGATAATGAGGGGGTCTGGGTGGTTAAACACGACACGGAATTTGCGTTCTGTTCGGATGTAACGCCACATGCGACGAGGCACGCGGGCTGATTCTGGTGTGATGACGCCACGATGAGAAGGTTCGATCCATACGATATTTTCGGGATGATTTCTGTCGGCCATGGGAAAGATGCCGACTTTGTAGGCCTGCAAGAGGAGAGCGGGATTGAGTATTTCTGAGGGAGGTTGAGGCGTATGCAAAAGAAAAAGAGGGGAAAGGATGTGAAGGTTTTATGGTTGGGCGTATAGGGTCTTGTGCGTTTGATATGTTCATAAAGATTGAGCCATTTGGGCGTACAGGACTTGGATATTATAGGGCTTGGGTGGGAGAGGAGTTGAGCGTACCGGGCTTGGGTGGGAGAGGGACTTGGGCGTACCGGGCTTGAGTGCACGAGGGACTTGAGAGGTTTATTCTGTATTCATTTGCTCGAGCCAATGGACATGGAAATCGCCTTCGATGAAGGTGGGGTTGTTAAGGATTTTTTGGTGAAATTGGATATTGCATGTGATTCCTGTGATGACCAGTTCTGCGAGGGCTCTTTTCATGCGTTGAATGGCGTGAGGACGGTCTGTGCCGTGGGCGATAATTTTTGCGATGAGGCTGTCATAGTACGGAGGGATGAAGGAGCCGTTATAGATTCCGGAATCGACGCGAATTCCGGGTCCGCAAGAGGGCAGGAAGGTTTCGATATGGCCTGGCTGAGGGGCGAAGGTTTCGGAGTCTTCTGCATTGATTCTGCATTCGATGGCGTGTCCGTGGGGTGTGATATCGTCTTGAGAGAGAGAGAGGGTTTCGCCTGAAGCGATTCGAATTTGCCATGCGATGAGGTCGATTCCTGTGATGACTTCGGAGACGGTATGTTCGACTTGGATACGTGTATTCATTTCGATGAAGTAGAAGTTATTATTTTCGTAGAGGAATTCGAGGGTTCCGACGCCTTTATATCCCATGGAAGCGAGTGCTTTTGCGCATTTTACGCCGAGGTCGTGTACTTTTTTTCGGTCGACGAGGAGGCAAGGACTTTCTTCGATAAGTTTTTGGTATCGACGTTGTACGGAGCAGTCTCTTTCTGGGAAGAAGAGGGCATTGCCTTTTCCATCTGCGAGCATTTGGATTTCGATATGTCTAGGTTTGGTGAGATATTTTTCCATGAAGACGGTATTGTCTCCGAATCCTTGTAGTGCTTCGGTTTTGGCTTCATCGATGAGGGATTCGAGGTCTTTTTTTTCGTGTACGATTCGCATGCCTCTTCCTCCGCCGCCGCCTGCGGCTTTGATGAGGACGGGGTATTGGATGGTGTTGGCACAAGAGTGTGCGTGTGTGGAGTCTGTGAGGGGTCCTTGGCTATCGGGAACGAGGGGGAGTTGGAACTGTTGAGCCATTTTTTTTGCATGAATTTTGTTTCCCATGATGTCGATATGTTCGGGGCTGGGTCCGATGAAGACCATGCCTTGTTTTTCGACCATGCGCGCGAAGTTGGCATTTTCTGCGAGGAATCCGATTCCGGGATGGATGGCGTCGACGGAGAAGAGGGAAGCGGCTTCGAGGAGAGCGGGAATGGAGAGGTAGCTTTCTGTGGGCGAGGGTCCGCCGACGCAGATGGAGTGATCGGCAAGGCGAACGTGCATGGACTCGGCGTCTGCGGTGGAGTGTACGGTATAGACTTCGATATTGAGGTCGCGGCAAGCGCGAATAATTCTGACGGCGATTTCGCCTCTGTTGGCGACAAGGATACGTTTGAACATGGTGTGTGAGGGTGTTGTTAGAGGCGGGTGGGCTAGAGGCGGGTGGGCTAGAGGAGTGTGACGAGGGGTTGGTTGTATTCGACAGGTTCTGCGTCTCCGACG
>CAKMZR010000224.1 GCA_929200455.1 uncultured Alphaproteobacteria bacterium
TTTTTTTCTTTTTGTAATTTTTTCTTTTGCGATGAGGATCGAGGATGTGATGATGGATTGGGCGAGTTCGCGTGCGGCTTGAGGAGTATTTTTGTCTTTGATTTCGTCGAAGAGTTCGAGGAATTTTTCGATATTGCGTGCGAACATGAGGCTTGCGGTGTGTGCGACTTTTGCGGGTAGGTTGTCTGCACCTATGATGGAGACTCCGTGATGTGCGATGGTTTTTCCAGGAGTCGTGACTTCGCAATTTCCGCCATTTGCGGCGGCCATATCGACGATGATGGCCCCTGATTTCATGAGTTGCACCATATCTTTGGTGATGAGTACGGGGGCTTGTTTTCCTGGTATGAGGGCTGTTGTGACGACGACGTCTTGTTCTGTGAGGGTTGCACGTATGAGTTCTGCTTGTTTGATTTTGTAGGCTTCGGACATGGGTTTTGCGTAGCCTGTTTCAGTTTGTGCTTGTAGGAATTCTTCGTCTTCTACGGCGACGAATCGTGCTCCGAGGCTTTGGACTTGTTCTTTTGTGCTGGGTCTGACGTCGGTAGCGGAGACGAGGGCACCCATACGTTTTGCGGTGGCGATGGCTTGAAGTCCTGCGACTCCGGTTCCCATGATGAAGACTTTTGCGGGGGGTACGGACCCTGCGGCGGTGGTCATCATGGGGAAGGCGCGGTCGTAGAGATTGAGGGCTTCTACGACGGCTCTATATCCGGCGAGATTGGCTTGAGACGACAAGACGTCCATACTTTGGGCTCTTGAGATTCGAGGAATTTGCTCGAGAGCGTAGGTTTCTATTTTTTGTTCAGAGAGGACTTTGCAAGCGTCTTTGTGGAAAGTGGGAGAGATGAGAGATATAAGGGAGGTGTCTTTTTCGAGTTGTGAGAGGATGTCTTCTTGGGGGGGATTGATGCTGATGAGGAGCGTGGAGTTTTTGAGAGTTTTTTTGGGGTTTGCTGTGAGGTTTGCCTCTGCTTGTGCGTAGAGTTCGTCGGCAAAGCCTGCTTTTTCGCCGGCTCCTTTTTCCACATTGACGGTATAGCCTTTCTGGATGAGGCTCTTGATGACAGGAGGTGTAAGTGCTACACGTGCTTCTCCGGGCTGCATTTCTTTTAGGATGGCGATGCATCCTTTTGTGTCTTTTTTGCTCATGACGAGACTTTCTTTTTCATATGTGCTATTTCCTTTTTGCTTTTGGTTGAGGATCCCGCGACGGTGTTTTTCTCTCTTTCCCGTCATGTGCTCTCTTTTTGCTCAGTGTCCTTGGTCGTTTGCCCTCTGCCTTGTAACCTCGCCAGAGGATTGTAGAGAGATTTGAAAAATAAAGCAAGATGCATGAATAAGATACTTTTGGTTGTGATGTGCAAAAAAACACAGGAGAGAGATTGTCTTGTCAGGAGAGCAAAGTTTTGTTATGGATGCATGTGATTTGAGTCTGGAGCAAGAGGATTGCAGGGAGAGTTGATTGGCGAAAGAAAGGATGTATTTATCACTTGGGAGCAATGAGGGCTGTGCACGTAAAGTTTTTTCGCAAGCGTTAGAGATTTTGAGGGTTTGTGTGGGTCGTGTGTTGTCTGTATCCCGTCTTTATTCTTCGCCGGCGATGTATGTAAAGGATCAGGCGGATTTTTCGAATATTGTGGTGTGCGTGCTTACACGAAAGGATCCGGATGAGGTGTTAAAAATTCTGCTGTCGATAGAGAGACAAGCGGGAAGAAAGCGGGTGAGGGCGAAAGGTCCCCGTCCGCTTGATATGGATATTTTGTTTTATGGAAGGCGAAGGTTTTGTCGTAGGAGTCTGTGTATCCCGCACCGTTATTGGTATGAGCGTCCTTTTGTGTTGTATCCTCTTTTGGAGGTGAGGAAGAGTTTTCGTCGAAGAGAGAGTCTTAGTGTTTCGGATGGTCGGATAAGGGATTTTGTGGAGAGGAGTTCGGGTTGGTCTCGAGGTACGACGCGTACTTTGGAGCGGTGCGGTGCGCGCGGGAGGGGAGGTCTTTTGAAGTCTTTTTGTGGATTATGCAGTTGTGGTCGTAAGCGTGGGGCTTGTCAAACATTTGTCTGACTGGTAGTAGTGGGGGTGAAGAGTTCGGGATGTGGCTCAGTCTGGTAGAGCACTCGCTTTGGGAGCGAGGGGTCGCAGGTTCGAATCCTGCCATCCCGACCAAATGTTTTGGTTTAAGAGATGCGTCCGTAGCTCAACGGATAGAGCACCGGCCTTCTAAGCCGTAGGTTGCAGGTTCGAATCCTGCCGGGCGCGCCATTTTGTGAGGGGATTTTGAGAGGTTGGGAG
>CAKMZR010000225.1 GCA_929200455.1 uncultured Alphaproteobacteria bacterium
GAGTAGCCCTGCTCCGACGGCGGTTCCCATGGAACCACCGATGAAGGAGAAGTTGAAAGCGGCGACGACGAGGGGGAGTCCGTCTATGAAGCCGTGCGCGACGGCAAGGGCATCTTCTGAGGTTTGATTATTTTTCCTTGCCTGTTTGAGTTTGTCGCTATATTTGGTTCTGTCACGAAATTTCAGGGGGTCATCTGGTGTGGAAGGCAATTTGATTTTTTCGAATTTTTGGTCGTCGAAGATTTGGTTGAAGCGTTCTTGTGGAGAGATGGGGTGGTGGAATTCGCAGTGTCTACAGACGGAGAGGTCGTGAATGAACTGTTGTTGCACGAGTAGTTTTTTGCACGAGGTGCATTGTTTCCACTGTGTTTCTTGGGATTGGGGGTGTACGGTTTTCTCGACGATGGAGATAAGTTTTGGTCGGACGAATTTGGTGAACCATTCCATGAGTAAGCCTAATGCCGGGGTTTTAGAGGACGTCTTTGATGGAACGCATACGTTCCACAGAGGAAGCTATCAAATTGCGACGCTGTTGGCAATTATGAAGGGGAAGATGTTGAGCGATGTTGTCGACGATGGCGGAACCGACGACGACGGCATCAGAGGTATTGGCGATAGTTTTTGCGTCGTGGGGTGATCGGATACCGAATCCGACGGCGATGGGGAGTTGTGAGTGTTTTCGGATGAGTTGAGTTTGTGTTTGTACGATTTGGGGGTTAGGTTTTTGGGTTCCTGTGATGCCAGCGGTGGAGACGCAGTAGATGAATCCGGATGCACGTGGGAGGATGGTCTGAGAGAGTCGTTCTTCGGAAGTGGAGGGCGTGACGAGTCGTATCCAATGGAGGGGTGTATTTTGGGTGAGGACGCAAAGTTCTTGGTCTTCTTCCGGGGGCAGGTCGACAACGATGAGGGCATCGACGCCTATAGTGTTTATATCTTTGAGGAATGTTGTTTTTCCGTAGGCACGTATGGGGTTCGCGTATCCCATGAGTACAAGGGGCGTGAGGGGTCTTTCTTTTCTTATTTCTTGAGCAAGGCGAAGGGTGTCTTTCATGGAGTGTCCATTTTGTATGGCACGAGAAGAGGCGAGTTGGATGGAGGTTCCGTCGGCCATGGGGTCTGAGAAGGGCATCCCGAGTTCGAGGACATCGCAAAGTCCATCGGTGAGAGCGAGAGCGAGTTCTTTGGATGTTTCGAAGTCCGGGTCTCCTGCGGTGATGAAGCCGATGAGTCCTTTTCTTTTTTGGTCATTGATATTTTTGAAGCAAAGGGGGAGTCGAGAATTTTTGTTCATGATGGGAATAGGTGAGGATAGGATGAGATGGTGTCCATGTCTTTATCGCCCCGTCCGCAGAGGTTTAGGCAGATGACGGTATTTTCAGGACAAGATGCGGCATAATGGGTGACATAAGCGAGGGCATGAGCGGGTTCGAGAGCGGGAATGATTCCTTCGAGTCGGGAGCAAAGGGCAAGAGCGTTAAGAGCTTCGTCATCGGTTGCGGAGACATAAGAAGCGCGTCCTGTCTCTGCGAGGAAGGCATGTTCCGGTCCGATTCCGGGGTAATCGAGTCCGGCAGAGATGGAGTCGGCGTCTTTGATTTGCCCTTCGCTATTTTGGAGAAAGTAGGTGAGATTTCCGTGAAGGATGGCGGGAGATCCTTTTCCGATGGAAGCGGCATGATGTTCTGATTCGAGTCCTTTTCCGCCGGCTTCGACGCCGATGAGGGAGACATTTTGGTCGTCGAGGAAGGGGTGGAAGATTCCCATAGCATTGGAACCTCCGCCGATACACGCGACGATGGTGTCCGGGAGTCGGCCTTCTGCATCGATAATTTGTGTTTTGAGTTCTTGTCCGATGATGGCTTGGAAGTCTCGGACCATCATGGGGTAGGGGTGTGGCCCTGCGACGGTTCCGATGACATAGAAGGTGTCGTTGACATGAGCAACCCAATCGCGGAGTGCTTCATTGAGGGCGTCTTTGAGGGAAGCGGTACCTCTTTCTACGGGTTTGATCTCGGCTCCGAGGAGTTGCATACGCATGACGTTTGGTTGTTGTCTTGAAATGTCTTTAGCCCCCATATAGACAACGCAAGGCAAATTGAAAAGGGCACAAAGTGTGGCTACGGCGACACCATGTTGACCTGCTCCTGTTTCTGCGATGATGCGGGTTTTGCCCATTTTTTTTGCGAGCATAATTTGCCCGAGAACGTTATTAATTTTGTGGCTTCCTGTATGGTTGAGTTCTTCACGCTTGAAGTAGATGCGTGCTTTTCCGCAGTGTTCGGAGA
>CAKMZR010000226.1 GCA_929200455.1 uncultured Alphaproteobacteria bacterium
CGGGCCCTCTTCCTCCTCAGCAGGTGGAGTTGTACGATGAAGACGCCCCGACAACCCCGATCACGGGCTTGACGAACAAGGGCAAGCTTAAGATTCTGAAGGTGGTTGTATCGGAAGCCTTGGCGATTGATGACAGCGTAGAGTTTTTTGATGGGAATGTTTCTCTTGGAACGACAACTTTGGATTCTATTGTGGTGGCGGGTGGCAAGGTGACCTTGACTCTTGAGACGGCTTTGAGTGGGGACAGGCTTCACAGCTTGACGGCGAAGGTGACGATAGCTGTGGGTGAGAAGGCGGGTACGAGTTCTGCTGGTACGGCTTTGACCTTTACTCTTGACACGACTGCTCCTGATGCCCCGAATGCGGCTTTGGTTGGCGGTGCGGAAGTGAGCGGCACCACATACACGAAGAACACAACCCCGACCTTGACAATAACGGGCTTGGAAGCGGGTTCACGTGTGAATTTGTATCTTCGTGGAACTGATACGTTGATAGGCACAGCTGTAGCAATCGGGACGTCTGTTCAGGTGACGGTGTCTTCTTCTTTGGGAGCAGATGGTGTAAAGAGCATTGTTGCAAAGGAAGTGGATGCGGCGGGCAACGAGGGTGATGCGAGTGCGGCGGTGACCTTCACGGTGGATACCACGGCTCCGGACGCCCCGAATACGCCGACTGTAAAAGGCGGAGTGACTGTGAGTAGCATCACATACACAAAAGACAGCACCCCGACCTTTACGGTTACAGGGTTGGAATTGGGTTCGCGTGTGAATTTGTACCTTGCGAGCGACACGACCTTCACGACGGTGATAGGAACGGCGGTTGTGGTGAGCGGGACATCTGCTGAGGTGTCGGTGTCTTCATCTTTGGGAGCGGATGGCGTCTATAGAGTGGTAGCGAAAGAGGTGGATGCGGTGGGCAACGAGGGTGCTACTGCGAGTTCTGCGGCGGCCTTCACGCTTGACACCACGGGGCCGACCTCAAGCTCTTTGGAAACTACGGTAAATAGTGCTTACATTGAGCTTACTTTTAATGAAGCCCTTCTTTTTGCAGATAGAACTAAGTTCACAGTCAAGGAGGGGACGACAAGAAAAACAGTGAGTAGTGCGGTCGTGGACTCGACGGATCCGACAAAGGTAAAGCTTTTTATAGAATTTTTGGCGACAGAATCATCAAAAAACTACACGGTGGAGTGGACTAAGGGAGCGGTGGGGGATAGACTAGGCAATGAGGCTGCGGCGAAAGGTGCTACTGCAGTGACAAAGAATGCGGCTCCCTCCACTGACTCTACGGCACCTAAGTTTATTGATAATGGCGTTGATCTTGCTGCATCGTTTTTATTTATCTACTTTGATGAAAAGCTCGAAAATGACAAGACGGGTGTGACGACGACCAACGTCACGCTGTTTACAGTCGCCTCAAACGGAGCAGAAACGTCTGTAACTTATACGCTTCGTTCTGTTACTCTGAGTGTGAATACTTTGATATTAAGGTTTTACCCCCAGATAACAATAACAAGTGCTGCTCATTACAAGCTGAAGTTGGCGTCTGGCACTGTGGAGGATGCGAGCGGTAATGATAACGATGCGATTACTTATGATTGGGTTCAAGGTGGTGCTGTGAAGTTGGCCACAGACAGCTTGACCATTGGGGATGCCAATACCTTACGGGTGAGTTTTGTCCGTGATATTGAAGAAGGGACTTATGAATCTATCGTCATAGAGAAGAAAATAGAGGGTGGTTATGAGGCTGTGTCGGGAAGTTATACGACGTCGATAACCGGTAAGGTTTTGACGATCACCACAGCAAATGCTTTGGATCAAGATGCCATCTACCGGGTGAAAGTTGGCAAGTGGACAGTGCAAGATAAGGATTTGGATCATTTTTCCGGAACTGACTTGACAACTGAGGAAGAGGAGTATGATATTCTTCCCCCCAAACTGGATACAACACAGGATAACGGCATTGCCGCAGGTGATAAGCTGATTAAGGTGTATTTTGATGAGGGTATAAAGCTTGGTTCTGGCAAGACTTTGGCGGACGAGGTGACGGTAAAAGAGACTGACGGCACGACTGTAGCGATAACGAGTGCGGTGGTGAAGGGGAGTACATTGCAAATCGTCACGACATCTCCCTTGGACAGCAGCAAGCAATACAAGGTGGAAATCAACGACGGAGCGGTGGATGATGGGTTGGGAAATGCGATCTCCGGGACAAGTGGAGTGACGACGACTACATTGGATACACCTACTGCAGGTAGTGGTCCGGTTGTGAGCA
>CAKMZR010000227.1 GCA_929200455.1 uncultured Alphaproteobacteria bacterium
CTATTGATGCCGATACCGATTTTGATGGGTATGGCGTCATCTCCTTGTTGTTGACGGCTTGAGAAGTTGAGTATGTCGAGGCTTATCATCATATCGAGAGCGGAGAAGCAAGAGTGTGTATGATGGAAGTCGTCATCGAGAGGAGCGTTCCAGAAGGCCATGATGCAGTCGCCCATGTACTTGTCGATGGTGCCGACATTGCTGAGGATATCTTTTGTGAGGGGCGTGAGTAGGGAGTTGATGAGTTGTGTGAGAGCGGATGGGTTGTTACGGAATCTTTCTGCGATGGCGGTGAAGCCACGGATGTCGCAAAAGAGGAAGGTCATATTTTTGTTGTCTCCGCCGAGGCTTAATTTTTCGGGATTTTCTGCGATTTTTGAGACGAGTTCTGGGGAGATGTATTGTCTGAAGGCACTACGGATTTGGACTTTTTCGCTTTCGTCTCGGACGTAATTGAAGAAGACGAGGAGTGTAAACATGCTGAAAGAGATGAGGAGGGTATAGGAGATATCCAAAAGGATGAGTTGTCTGCTAAAGAGGTACCAGCTCGTGGTGACGAGTCCGCCGAGCATGACGGTGGTGCCAAGCAGGGTATACCATGCTCCGACTCGAGGAATGAAGATGATGAGGAAGAGGGAAACGATGATGAGGATTACGCACTCGACGATGACCATCCACACGGGGTATTGCAGGAAGTCTGTGGAGAGAATATTTTCGATGAGGTTTGCATGGACTTCGACTCCTGGCATTCGCGGAGAGATGGGTGTCGCTCTATAATCGAGGAGGCCTGTAGCGGAAGTGCCGAGGAGTACGAGTTTGTCTTTGAGGGCTTCTGGAGGGAGTCGTTTATTGATGATGTCTGAAGCGGAGATATAGAATCGTTTTTGAGGAAGTTCTGCGTCTGCTTTGGCGAAGTAGACCCACATTTTTTGCTCGGAGTCGATGGGGAGGACGCGGTTTGATTGCCCTTGTATGACGACATCTTTGACGCCACTTTCATCCATCCGCATGAAGATAGCACGTCCATTATAGGCAACGCGGATGAGTTCGATAGAAAGAGCGGGTTTTATGGTATTTGCGATATTTTGGATGATGGGGACTCTGCGGACGATGCCGTCTTCAGCAAGAGGTATGGAGAAGGCCCCTTTTCCTTTTGCATATTTTTCTATGATGGGAATATTGCCGACAAGGCCTGGAATGGGCGGCATAAAATCGAGGGGACAGCCGTAGTTATTGAGTCGTTTTACGAAGACGGAAGAGGGTTTGATGTAGCATTCATTTTTGAGGAGGCTATCGACTTTGGGCTGATCTTTTTTTGATTCTTTTTCGTCGAAGAAGAGAGTATCGCCGCTGCCGGATTGTCCGACGACGGTCGGAAATTTTTTGATGCTTTCTGAGAAGACGACGTCATTATTGGGTATGGCTTCGAGTTCTTTAGCGACTTTTTGAGAAAGTTCGTCACTATGGAGGTTGAGGATGGTGGCGGGAGAGGTTCTGTCATCTTCAGGAAAGACCATATCGAATCCGATGGCTCGTGCACCGTATTGTCCTAGAGAGTCGAGCATTTGAGCGAGGTAGATGCGCGGCCAAGGCCATTGTCCGTATTCGCGAAGGCTTTTTTCGTCGATATCGGCGATGATGACAGGTGATGAGTCCCATATTTCGCGAGGTTTGAGTTGTTGGTAGAAGTCGAAGGAACGGAATCGCAGTGATTTGATGGGTCCTGCATCGACAATTCGCAGAGCGACGATGAGGAAGAGGAGTAGGGAGAAGATGATAATTTTGGAGAGCGTTCCCAAGGTGTTCCAGAAAGCGGGGAACCAGTCGAACCAATTTGAGGGCAGAGATTTTGTGAGCATGGGTATTGCTATTGATTTGTATTGTCGGATGGATTTTGGGAGATATTTTCTTTTGAGATGGTGATGTCTGAGATTCGTTGATTGAGTTGAGAGAGGACGTCGTTATCGATTCTTAGGGATTCTTGGCTATAGAGTACGGTGGGGGGGATATTATTTTCGTTGAGTATGAGGGAGAGGTTTCGTTGTTTGGAAACTTCATAGATGCTTTCTTGTAGTTTGGACTGAATGAGGAGGAGTGCACGGCTGTAGGCGGTTTCGAGGGAACGGTTTGCGTTATCTGCGAACTGTCTGAGTTCTGTCACTTTTTCTTTGAGGGCTTCATTTTTTTCTGCGAGGACTTGGTTAGAGAGGAGGAGTCTTTGCGTTTCTATTTCGTCTTGTTCTTTTTGGATGAGTTCTTGTTGTT
>CAKMZR010000228.1 GCA_929200455.1 uncultured Alphaproteobacteria bacterium
CGCATGTACACCCTGTGAGCAAAGCGGGAAAGACCTTGAGAGAGACCTGATTGATGGGCCAATTCCAAGGAGTAATGAGTGCGGCGACGCCTATGGGTTCGTAGATGATGTGGTCGTGTGGATGTTCGCTGTCGAGGCTATGTTCGAAGGTGAAGTTTTTGAGGTTTTGAATAAAATTCTCGGTATGAGAGATGCAAGCGGGAGCGTGGTCTTCAGTGGCGAAGTCGATGGGAGCCCCCATTTCTGTGGCGATAGCTTCTCCCATGTCTTTGAGACGCGTTTCGTAGATGCGGAGTACGGATCGGACAAGTTCGATTCGTTCATTGATGGAGGTATGTCGCCATGTTTGGAAGGCATTTTTTGCGGCACGGACGGCGAGATCGGTATCTTTTTCACTTCCGAGGGAAATGACGGCACAGACCTCTTCATTGGAAGGGTCGATGACGTCGAAGTCTTGAGTTTTTGAGGGCGGTGTCCATTGTCCGTTGATATAGAAAAGTCTCTTGTCTTGCATAATGCCTCCTTGGTTATGATTGTGTTTCCATAACTATACATTATGAATACAAAGGAATGAAGAGAAAAAAGCTATGAAGCAAGGAGGGTATTGTATGCGTGAACGGCTTCGGGGAGTCCGTAGGCAAGGGCATGAGAGATGAGAGCGTGTCCGATGGAGACTTCTGCGAGTGAGGGAATGTGTGAGATGAGGAGGGCGAGATTGTCGAGATTGAGGTCGTGCCCTGCATTGACGGCGAGGCCAAGTTGTTGAGCTTTTTCTGCGGCACGAGAGAGGTTGTGGAGAATATCTTGATTTTCCGGAGTCCCGAACGAGACAGCGAAGGGTCCTGTGTAGAGTTCGATTCTGTCGACACCGAGAGAGGCGAGAAAGGAGATATCGTCATCTATGGGTTCTGCGAAAACGGATACACGGGCCCCGTCTGAGTGTATGGATTGGATGGCATTTTTGAGTAGAGTGGTTTTGTGGTGAGCGGGCCATCCGTGGTCTGATGTGGACTGGGAGGGATCATCGGGTACGAGGGTGACTTGGTCTGGTTTTATGCGTGAGATGAGTTTGAGGAAGGGTTCTGAGGGGAATCCTTCGATATTGAGTTCGGATGGAGGAGAGCAGATTTTTCGGATGTGGGGGAGGTCGTCAAAGCGGACGTGCCGTTCGTCCGGTCTTGGGTGTAGGGTGATTCCTTTTGCTCCTGCATGAAGGGCGATGGAGGCGAGGTTTGAGAGGTTTGGGGTGCGAAGGTGGGGAGAAAGTCTGTGGTCGCGACGGTTTCTGATGTAGGCGGCGGCATTGAGGTTGACGGAGAGGTTTGTCATGATCGATTGTGGAGGAGGGAATGGAGGGTGGAAGCGGTGATGCTTATAAGGACGATGGCCCCTCCGATGAGGGCGAAGTTTCCTGGATATTCGCTGAAGATGAACCATACGAGAAGAGGGGCGACGGCGGCTTCGATGAGGAGGAGGAGTCCGACTTCTGGGGCGGGTAGGAAGCGAGGACCGTAATTGATGAAAGCGTACCCGACGGGAGAGACGAAAGTTCCGATGATGATGATGGCGATGATGTGCGTCCAAGAAGAGAGAATGAGGGTGGGAGCGAGGATAGCAGCGACAATTCCGGCCATGAGGAATCCGAGGGAGGTGACTTGGATGATGAGTTTTCCTTTAAGGAATCGTGAGACGCAAAGGGAGGCAGCGAGTGAGAGAGCGGAGATGAGTGCGGCGAGGTCGCCGATGGGAGAGAAGGTGTAGGGAGAATTGGGGTTAATATTTTGGAAGGCGATGAGGCTGATACCGATGATGACGGCGATGAGGGTGAAGAGGGTTTGGAGGTTAATTTTTTCTTTGAGGATGAAGAAGGAGAAGATGGCGGCGAAGGCGGGCGAGGAGCATAGAATGAAGAGTGTATTGGCAACGGAGGTGTAGTTGACGGCGACGACGAAAGAGTAATTGGTGATGGCCATGAAAGAGATCATGAGGATGTGAGGGGTTCGTAGGAGGGTATAGTCTTTGAGAGATTTTTTTCCTGAGATGAGGAGGAGTGCGAGGAATATGGTGATGCTTGCGAGGATTCCTCTGTATGCCATCATGGTATTGAAGTGGATGTCGTCTGCGAGGCGGAGTAGTGTTGTGTCGGGAATGAGAGCGAGGA
>CAKMZR010000229.1 GCA_929200455.1 uncultured Alphaproteobacteria bacterium
TTGATCGTTTGCGAGGACATGCTCAGGCCTTTGGGAGTCACTTGCTTACGTTGAAATCACGGATTGATTTTACGTCGAAGTATATCAACATTCACACGGTGGCATCGGAAAGCTTGACGACAGCGGACTTGAACGAAGAAGCTTCGAATCTTGTGTCCTTGCAGACATCGCAACAGTTGGGCTTGCAGAGTCTGGCAATAGCGGCACAGATGCAGAGGGCTATTTTGGCATTGCTTCAGTCATCTTAAGTTTTTTTTCCGTAACATGATAACATCTAGAAAGGACGTTCAATCATGACAACAGATATCACTTTAACGAAGGCACAGCGGACATCGCTTTTGTCTTTACAAAACACGCAGAGCTTGAGTGCACGAACTCAACGCCGTCTATCGACGGGCTTGAAGGTATCGAGTCCTTCTGACGGAGCTGTGGAGTTTTTCCGAGCGAAGACTTTGTCTGACCGTGCTGCAGACTATCAGTCTTACAAGGACAATCTTGATCAAGGCGTGTCGCATGTGCAGTTGACGCTGGACACGATCACGGAAATTGATAAGTTGTTGAAGCAGATTAAGGGTATTTTGGAAGCGTCTCGTCAGCAGAATCAGGGACAAAGGGCGTTGGCGACGACGACGATCAACAACATAGGTCGTCAGATTCGGGAGTATGTGGAAGATGCGACCTTTAACGGGAACAACTTTATTAACAATACGAATTCTCGTTTGGAAGTACGTTTTGGCACGCGAACGAATTCGAAGCTTCAGATAGATGGTTACAACTTGGCGAATGCTTCGGTGACGGTGGACAATCGTGATTTTAGTATTTTTTCGTTTAATGTGTTTTCCACGGGTCTTGGAGACGGCACGAACACGACGCAAGCGTTGAAGGCTCTTACGACGGATCTTAATCCTATAACTTTGAAGGCAGCGGTTGATGGGGGCAGTGCGACGAGGGAACAAATTGCGGATCATGAAGCTCAAGGTATGATAAGGTTTGCGATTACAGCGGCGAAAGACTATTACAATGCGGGTGCTGTGACGGCTCCTGTGGTGGGTACAGCGGTGGCCAACGCGCGAATGAACCGAGCTTTTATGCAGGTTGGTGGTGCGGCGTCTACGGAGTACTTGATTTTGCGTTTGGCGAGGACTTTTATTTCTCAGGCGGAGTTGGGAGAGCGTCCTGATCATGCGACAGATGTGTCGAGGTGGGGAGCCTCAGCTGTAGCGGCTCCATCTAGGGTGACTGCGAGTGCCACTGCAGGTTCTGAAACGGATGCGTTTACGACGATTCAAAGCATACGAGGCAAGACGCGTGCCTTGCAGTTGGTGGATAATTACATGGGAGCCCTTTCCACGGATAAGTCTCTTATGCAAGGAACGAAAGCGGCGGCTTGGACCAGACTGAGTGCGGCTCTTACGGCTGCTGCTGCTGGTGGTGGCGTTGCTGACGGAACGGATTCGGCCTTTATTGTGGCTCTTGGCAATGTGGAAGGTCGGAGTGCTCTTGGTTATAACGCGGGACATAACATCATTAAGGGTCGCGTACAGAATTTGTCGGCAACGCAGCTTCAAAGGTTGATTCGGGAGACGGTGGGACTTTACGGTTCTGGGGATGCTCAAGATCAGCAATTGGTGAGTCGCTTGCAGGAGTATGCTTATTCTGTGAAAGGTCTTGAAGCGAAGAGTCAGTATTTTGTGGCGACGGCGGGAATTTTGACGGCTTATAGTCTTACGGCGATAGGTTCGAACAATGCGAATCTCTCGGTTGCGGAGAACGCGATCAAGCGGGTGGATTCTGCGATTGATCGTTTGCGAGGACATGCTCAGGCCTTTGGGAGTCACTTGCTTACGTTGAAATCACGGATTGATTTTACGTCGAAGTATATCAACATTCACACGGTGGCATCGGAAAGCTTGACGACAGCGGACTTGAACGAAGAAGCTTCGAATCTTGTGTCCTTGCAGACATCGCAACAGTTGGGCTTGCAGAGTCTGGCAATAGCGGCACAGATGCAGAGGGCTATTTTGGCATTGCTTCAGTCATCTTAAGTTTTTTTTCCGTAACATGATAACATCTAGAAAGGACGTTCAATCATGACAACAGATATCACTTTAACGAAGGCACAGCGGACATCGCTTTTGTCTTTACAAAACACGCAGAGCT
>CAKMZR010000230.1 GCA_929200455.1 uncultured Alphaproteobacteria bacterium
CCTTGTCCATTGTAGTGCATGATGCCGAGATTGTATTGGGCGTCAGAGTAACCTTGTTTTGCGGCAAGCGAGTACCATTTGAAGGCATTTTTATAGTCTTTGGGAGTCCCTTGTCCATTGTGGTACAGGTTGCCGAGATTGTATTGAGCGGCTACATCTCCTTGTTTTGCGGCAAGCGAAAACCATTTGAAGGCTTCTCCATAGTCTTGAGGGATTCCGTCTCCGTGGTAGTGCATGGTGCCGAGAACATATTGAGCGGCAACATCTCCTTGTTCTGCGAGGGGTTTGAATTCTTGGAGGGCGGTTTCGTAGTCTTTTTTTTCGTAAGCGGCGTATCCTTTTTCGAGATTTGCTGCGAAGGCAAAGCCTACGGCAAGACCTACGGCGAGAGAGATGCCTACCAAAATGACGCTGACAAACCGCATGATACTTTCTCCTTGGTTGTGTAGTAATGAGGGGTGGGTACGAAAATGAAGAGGTGAAAGAGTTTTAAGAGAAGGGTGTTTTAAGATTGGCGGAGGTTAAATTTTTTGGTGTGTGTGTATTGAGATTTTAGGGACAATTTTGGTACTGGCTTTCGTAGTATGACCTGGTGAGTTTTTGGGCTTCTTCGAGTTGTTCTGGCGTGAGGGTTTGGGCGACGTCATTTCTAGGTTCTTGAGCGCCTTCAAAGCCGTTTGCGGCGGCGAGGCTGAACCAGACGTAAGCGTAGACGTCATCTTGAGGCGTTCCTTCTCCATTATAGTACATGATGCCGAGATTGTATTGGGCGACTTCGTAACCTTGTTTTGCGGACATAGAGTAGAGTTTCACGGCCATTTTGTCATTGAGGGGGGTGCCTTCTCCTTCGTCATACATTTTTCCGAGGAAGAACTGAGCGAGAGCATGTTTTTGTTCTGCGGCGAGGGAGAAGTATTGGAAGGCTTTATTATCGTCTAGAGGCACGCCCTCTCCTTCGTCATACATTCTCCCGATGAGGAACTGGGCGTCTGGGTCGCCTTGTTCAGCGGCAAGGGAGAGCCATTTGGCGGCTTTTGTTTTGTTTTGTGGGAGTCCTTCTCCTCTGTAGAGCATGACGCCGAGATAGAACTGGGCGAAGCTGTCTCCATTTTCTGCGAGAGGTTTGAATTCTTGGAGGGCGGTTTTGTAGTCTTCACTTTCGTAGGCGTCGCGTCCTTTTTCGAGGTCTGCGGCGAAGCCAAAGCCTACGCCAAGCCCCCCAACGAGGGATAATCCTACCAGAATGAAACTTATAAACCGCATGATACTTTCTCCTTGTTTTCCTGTTCTCCTTTTTTTGCTTTTGATATATTTCTCTATTTTAGTTATTTTTTATTCTTATGCAATAGAGTTATGTGGTGATGAATGGAGTTTGTGAGGAATTTTTGATAAAAAGAGGCAAGTGTGCTATATTTATCTATACATAATTTTTTATAAGAGAGGGTTGGGAGATTGATGATTGTGGGCATGAGGTATATTCCTTTTCTTTTGATTTTGTTTATGTTCAGCGCGACATTTGCTTTTTCGCAAAATTTTGATGATCCTTTCACTCCAGATATTAACGAGGGAGCGATAGGCTCGGGTTTTGATGATCCTTTTACTCCGGACATTAATGAGGGAGCGATAGGTTCGGGCTTTGATGATCCCTTGACTCCGGATATTAACGAGGGAGCGATAGGCTGGGGTTTTGATGATCCCTCGACTGTGGATATTAACGAGGGAGCGATAGGCTGGGGTTTTGATGATCCCTTGACTGCGGATATTAACGAGGGAGCGATAGGCTCTGGCTTTGATGATTTTTCTACCCCTGATATTAACGAGGGAGCGATAGGTTCGGACTTATTATTTTTTGATTGAGGGTGATTTTTTTATGGGGATTTACTCGACGGTGACACTTTTTGCGAGATTTCGGGGTTGGTCGATGTCTGTACCTTTGAGGAGTGCTGTGTGGTAGGCGAGGAGTTGTATGGGCAGTGTATAGAGTATGGGGATGAGAGCGGTATGGATGTCTGAGGGCATGGTGATGCTGAGGAGTTGAGGATTTTGTTCTTGAGCGTCTTTGACACCGTTTTTGTCTGAGATGATAATTCCGGTGCACCCTCGAGCGGTGGATGAGTGGAGGTTGGACATGGTTTTGACGAAGAG
>CAKMZR010000231.1 GCA_929200455.1 uncultured Alphaproteobacteria bacterium
GTAAAGGTGATGGTCTTTGAGGCACTGCTTATGAGGTAAGACGGTTCGGTTGCTGAAGGTTTGAGGTGAAGTGAAGAAGGTTCTGCATAAAGAGTCACAAGGCTTCTAACCCACGCATGATGTTGTCACATGCATCCTTGGCATCGCCGAAAAGCATCATGGTATTGTCACGGAAAAAGAGGGTATTGTCAACACCGGCGTACCCACTTGACATGGAACGCTTGATGAAGACGACCTGAGAAGATTTTTCGACATTGAGAATGGGCATACCATAGATAGGACTTGAGGGGTCATCGTTTGCGGCGGGATTTGTGATATCGTTTGCTCCGATGACGAGAGTGACATCTGTTGAAGGGAAGTCGCGGTTGATTTCGTCGAGTTCGAGGACGTCCTCATAGGGAATATCGGCTTCTGCGAGGAGTACATTCATGTGTCCAGGCATTCTCCCTGCGACGGGGTGAATGGCGTATCGGACGCGAATATTTCTGCTTTTTAGGAGGTCGCTGATGGCGCGCAAGGCGTGTTGAGCTTGGGCGACAGCCATACCGTATCCTGGTACGATGATGACTTCGGAGGCGTTGTTGAGTAGGAAAGCGGCATCATCTGCGGATCCTTGTCGTATGGTTTTTTGGGAGTCGTTGATGTTTTGAGAGGCGGAAGCGGTAGAGGTTTCGCCGCCGAATCCGCCGAGGATGACGCTGATGAAGGATCGGTTCATGGCTTTGCACATGATGTAGCTGAGGATGGCACCGCTTGCTCCGACGAGGGATCCTGTGATGATGAGGGCAGGATTTGCGATGGTGAACCCGATTCCGCACGCGGCCCACCCTGAATAGCTGTTGAGCATGGAGACGACAACAGGCATGTCGGCTCCGCCGATGGGTACGATGAGTAGGATTCCGAGGAGGGTCGCGATGATGGTGAAGGAGAGGAAGAAGAGAGTGGGATTGACGTTGATGCTGAAGAGGATGAGGGAAGCGATCATGAGGGCTGTGAGGATGGCACAGAGGGTGTAGTGTAGGGGGAAGAGAAAGGGTTTTGAGGGTATGAGTCCTTGTAATTTTCCGAAGGCGATGATGGATCCTGAGAAGGTGAAGGCTCCGATGATGGCGCCAGCGGCCATTTCTAGGAGGGATCCTGGGTTTAAGGTGATATTGAGGCTTTGAGGGCTTTTTAGGGCGACGAAAGCGACAAGAGTAGCGGCAAGGCCCACGAGGCTATGGAAGGCGGCGACGAGTTGGGGGAGGGCTGTGATGGCGATTCTGAGGGCGATGACGGCCCCGACGGTGCCTCCAAGGGCGAGGGCGAGGGCTATGGCGAAGAGTCTGGCAGTGTCGAGGGGGGATGCGATGAGGGTTGTGAGGATGGCGATGGTCATCCCGATAATTCCGATGAAGTTTCCTTTTCTTGCACTGACGGGTGACGCGAGGCTACGAAGAGAGAGGATGAAGCAGACTCCTGAGCAGAGGTAAGCGAGGGTGACGAGGGGATCGAAAGAGGTCATGGGCGTATATTAGGATGCGGAGGGTGAAGGAGGAGATTTTTTTTTGGTTTTGAACATGGAGAGCATGCGATGGGAGACCAAGAAGCCGCCGACGATATTGACGGAAGCGATAAAGATGGCAAGGAGTCCGATCCACATCCACGGGGGGTCTGCGGCGACAGCGAGGATTCCGCCGACGATGATGACGGAGGAGACGGCATTGGTGACGCTCATGAGGGGAGCGTGGAGAGCAGGCGTGACGTTCCAGACGACGAAGTAACCGATGAAGCAAGAGAGGACGAAGATCATGAGGAGGATGACCCATGTCCCTGAGGGTTCGGAGGTGAGGGTCTCTGTGCCGATCTGGTGGGTGAGCGTTTCTAGGGCTTCGGTGATGCGCGAGAGTTCACGTAGGGTTTGGTCGAGGGAGGAGGATGAGCTCATGGGATTTTAGCCTTTTTTGGAGGGTGTTTTTGCTGAGGGGGTGTTTGCTGAGGGTGTTTTTGTTTTTTTTGAGGTGGCTGATTTTTTGGTTTTGTCTGTTTTGGTCGATGCTTTTTTTGTGGTGGCGGCTTTTTTTCTTTTTGTAATTTTTTCTTTTGCGATGAGGATCGAGGATGTGATGATG
>CAKMZR010000232.1 GCA_929200455.1 uncultured Alphaproteobacteria bacterium
GTTGGAGGGAGAGGGAGAGTTGGATGTGGTCCGCAGAGCGGAGGAGGAGCTGGAGGGTTTGGAGAATGTGCGTATTTTGAGGAGGACGACGGTCTTTGGTGTGTATGATGGGGGAATGTACGGAGCGGTGGAGCGTGTGAGTTCTCATAAGTATGAGAGTGGGAAGGGTGAGCCGCGAGAGGTTTTGTGGCATGTGGTTGCGAAGCGTGTGATTGTGGGGAGTGGGGGTATAGAGCGTCCGTTGGTATTTGGTGATAATGATCGTCCTGGAGTGATGCTTGCGGGAGCAGCACGTACGTATATTTCGAGGTATGGGGTATTGCCTGGACTTCGGATGGTTCTTGTGACGAATAATGATGACGGCTGGTCATTTTTGAAGACGGTTCAAAAGGCGGGACTGAAGGTATTTGCGGTGATTGACACGCGCGAGGAGGAGTTAGGGGGAGAGGAGGTCCAGCTTGCTCATAGTATGGGAGCGAAGGTGTACAGGGGAGAGTTGGGTCGTGTTCATGGAGGTCGAGGTGGCGTGAAGGGACTTGAGGTGTACAAGGGAGGTGTGAAGGAGTTTATAGAGTGTGATTTTGTGGCGATGTCTGGAGGATGGGATCCGTGTGTAGGTTTGTGTTGTCACCATGGAGGGAAGCCGAAGTGGGATGATGGGATTAATGGGTTTTTGCCGCCTGAAGAACTGCCTTCTGGGATGAGTGTGGTGGGCGTGGCGAATGGAGATTTTTCGAGTGAAGCGTGTGTGCGAGGGGGTCATGAGTCTGGAGAGGAGGCGGCACGTTTGTGTGGTTATGAGGGAGAGGGAGGGCGAATGATTTGTGCGGGTCGTGAGTCGACGTCGCAGGATTATCCGCGTTCTTTTGTGGGTCGAGGCGGCAAGAGTTTTGTAGATTTTCAGCATGATGTGACGCACAGCGACATAGGTTTGGCCCACCGTGAGGGTTATGTGTCTGTGGAGCACTTGAAGCGTTACACGACGCTTGGTATGGCAACGGATCAGGGCAAGCTTTCGAATGTGAATGGACTTTTTGAGATGTCTCGTCTTACGGGCAAGAGTATTCGTGAGACGGGAACGACGACATTTCGTTCGCCATTTGAGCCTGTATCGATAGGGGTGTTGTCGGGTTCGTCTCGTGGTAAGACTTTTAGGCCGTATCGTTTGCCTCCGAGTCATGTTTGGGCGGGAGAGCAGAGAGCGGAATTTTTGGAAGCGGGAATGTGGCTTCGTGCACAGTGGTATGTGCAGGGAGATGAGCAGCATTGGAGGGAGTCTGTGGATCGTGAGGTCTTGAGTGTGAGGAGGGGCGTGGGGATTTGTGATGTCTCGACGTTGGGCAAGATAGAGGTTTTTGGTCCTGACGCGCCGGTATTTTTGAACAAGGTGTATGCGAATCCGTTTTTGAAGTTAGGAGTGGGTAAGGCACGTTATGGGGTGATGTTGCGGGAAGATGGGGTTGTGATGGATGATGGCACGACGGCACGTCTTGGGGAGGAGCATTTTGTGATGACAACGACAACGGCGAATGCGGGTCCTGTGATGCAGCATTTGGAGTATTGTCGTCAGGTTTTGTGGAGAGATTTGGACGTTCAGGTTGTGAGTGTGAGCGATACATGGGCTCAATTTGCGTTGGCGGGTCCCCGCTCTCGAGAGTTGTTGGAGCGTTTATTGGCAGAAGACGAGGACGTCAGCAATGAGTCATTTCCTTTTATGGCGGCGAAGGAGGTAAAGTTGCAGGGGGGAGTGGTGGCACGACTGTTTAGAATATCCTTTTCTGGAGAGTTGGCGTATGAGATAGCGTTGCCGTCGTACTATGGAGATTCGTTTGTTCGTTATGTGATGGAGTTGGGGGCTGATTTGGGCGTGATCCCGTATGGGACGGAAGCGTTGGGCGTGATGCGGATAGAGAAGGGACATGTTGCGGGTCCTGAATTGAATGGAACGACGACGATGGGAGATTTGGGTCTTGGAGGGATGGCGTCGAAGAAGAAGGATTATGTGGGGAGAGTGATGGCGTCGAGGGAGGGGCTTGTAGATGAGGGGCGTTGGCGGGTTGTGGGTGTGCGGCCTGTGAACAGGGAGGCGGGGGGTTATTGGGGGG
>CAKMZR010000233.1 GCA_929200455.1 uncultured Alphaproteobacteria bacterium
CCCCCGCCCCAACCCCCGCCTCCTCTCCCACCCCCGTCTCCTCTCCCACCCCGGCCGCAACCTCAAACCTCATCTCCGCATCAGTTTCAAACCCACAAATACCTCAGAAAACCCACGCCAATACCGAAAATAATCAACTCCCCATCTCACCAAAAGAAGAAGAACGAATCCGTACCGTCGCCGAAAAACTTCGCAACCCCGAACGCGACACAAGCAAGACAGAAAATCTCAACCCAGAATCTCCTCACTCAACCCTCTCTCAAGTCCTCGACGTCATCAATCCCCTGCAACATATACCCTTCGTCAATCTCGCCTATCGCGAAATCACAGGCGATACCATCTCTCCCGGGAGTAAAGTCGTCGGCGGAACCCTCTTCGGAGGACTCATCGGAGGAATCGGTGCCGTCGCAGGAGCAGGGGCCGCAGTCGGGGCCGTAAGTGGAGTCGCAGACGCTTCCTTCACCCACGCATCAGGCATCGAAACCTCCACAGCCGCCGGAAAACTATACCGAGGAGAAAACTTCGACCCCAACCAAAAACATCAACAACATACCGCTTCTGCCAACGCAGAAGAATCACTCTCAGACGCCTCCCCAAAAAGCACAGCCGAAAAATCTCAATTCACACCCACTTTCGATGCACGCCATGTCTATGCCGACGTCCTGCGGAAATTCGGGACCGATATCGACGTACTCCTCGCACACAACCCAGACACATACGGAGCTGAAGTCGTCTATGCAAACGCCATCGCTCACGTCGATTCCCTCTCCCCTAAACAAATACTCGCTCAAAAACCTCCAGAAACCCAGTCCTCTCGCGAAAAACTCGCCATGCTCCATTCTCCCTCCCTCCCAGAATCAAGCCTCGCACAAGCACCCCAGACAAATACACCCGCAAGCCTCTATCAGAAAAATAGTCCCCTCGTCGTCAAAGATGAAGCCCTGCAACGACTCGCCGCCGTCCGCCAATCACTAGAAAATCAACAACAAAACGCAAGCCCCTCCGCCAATCCGACAGAAAATAAAACCTCAGAAACCCTAGACACACCTTCTGTCACAAACACAAACAATATGGCTTCCCTCATCGAACGTCGCCTCAACCAACTCATCGAGGCCAAAGAAAAAGGCGATGTCTCCGTTTCCTTCAATACGCCTCCTCTAAGCCCCAATCCCCAAGATACCCATCCTCTAAGCCCTTCCCAAAACTCCACAAGCCAAGCTTCCCTCAACGCCAACCCTCAGTTGCCCGTCACAGAATCAGACCAAATGGCTGACGTCATGAAACAACGACTCGAACAATTCAATGCACGACAACAGCAACTCATCAATGGGAGTGCCGGTGACCATGTCGTTTCTTCCCCCTCTCAAAACAGTAGCAACACAGCACCAAATGCCCCACAGCCCGTGTCCCTCAATACAGATGACTCTCCCCAAGACCAAGGCAAAGCAAACCCAGACCGTCTTGCCGGGGCCCTACGGGATGCTTTCGCACGCTTCAACCGTGGACTCGTCGCACGAAATGATCAGTAAAAATCCTTCCCTCTAACCCCCCACCAGCCTGACCCAATCTCTCAGACCAAGTGCCCACGTCCAGTTGCACGAAACAGCCAGTAATTCCCCCCCCATCAGCCTGAACCCAATCTCTCAGACCAAGCCCACACGTCCAGTCACACGAAACGACCGCTTCAACCGTGGACTCGTCGCACGAAACAGCCAGAATCCCCCCATCAGCCTAAACCCAACATCTCAGACTAAATCCAATCCACACCAAAATCCACGGTGACCATCCTCACGTCTAAACTCATACCGCCCAAGATTCACCAAAGATCACGCGTGTAGAACCACTCACACACCATAGAGACGACTCACACGTCTAAACCCCGTCCGTCTCCCCATGACAATCCATCTGCCTCCCAAAGACCTCATCGCTCTTCCAGACATCGCCAGAATCCTACACGCACTCCAAAGCCCCCAGCACACTTGGCTCACAGGCGGAACCGTACGCGACAGTCTCTTCACCCAACATCACCCCCTCATCACCCTACCCTCACCCACAATCCCAAGCCTCGATATCGCCA
>CAKMZR010000234.1 GCA_929200455.1 uncultured Alphaproteobacteria bacterium
GCTTGGCAAGCAACGCTGATGTTTGGAACGCTCCTTTTGACGTGACGTTTAATGGACCCAATCGTCAGGCGACAACATGGACTCCTACTACCTCTGAGGATGATGACAGTGATTTGCTAGGCTTAGGCACCACAAGCGACGCCGACTACGGCTTCTAGGCGGCCTCTAATAGGGGATGACAGGGGAGGCATTATCGGTTATAGCAGAGGGGGTGCGGGTGGGTGTATATGCATAGATATGACGAAACAAGGAGGAGGTTATAATGAGAAAAGTGAGATTGAATGAGGAGTTGGTGGGTATTAAGCGTGCGAGAATATCTGGGAGTTTGGGGATGTTATCGGCACTGGGATTGCTCTTGAGTGCGTGTGGAGGAGGGAGCAGTGGTGGGGGTAGCGGTGGAGGCTCGACAACGGACACGACGGCACCCCAGTTGTCGTACACGAGTTTTGAGAAGAAGGTGGGGAGTACGAAAGCGAAACTGACGGCGACCTTTGACGAAGATGTTGAGAATGGCAAATCTAGTCTTGAGGATTTGAAGGACGATGTGAAGGTGGTGAAGAAGGGTACGAATGTGAATCTTGTAGATTCTGTGGAGATCAAGGACGGCAAGTTGGTGGTGACGTTGAGGTTGGACGCGGGTGTTTCGGCAGCGGACGAGCTTGTATTGACGGTGAAAGCGGGTGCTTTGAGGGACAAGGCCGGCAATGCAACGACGACGGAGTCCACCAAGGAGCACGCCTACGAAGATACGCCCCCGACTTTGAAAGCGGGAGGAGATGCATTGGAGGTGGACGTGGCGACGAAGACGCTTACGGTGTCCTTTAGTGAGGCTATGGTTTTGGTTGACACTTCTGAGATCAAGGTGGAGAAGGATGGCAAGCCGCTTGCGGGTGTCGTGACGATATCTTTGTCACCTGATCGGACGAAGTTGGTGATTACGTTGAACGAGGCTATAGAGGCGGCGACCTATCAGGTGAAGATAGCAGCAGGTGCATTGACGGACATGAACGGCAATGCTTTTGAGGCGGCGGACACGGAGGTGGACACGACTGCGGACACGACGGCCCCTACGTTGGTGTCGGATGCTTTGGCGGTGGACACGGCGGCGAAGACTTTTACGATAATGCTGAGTGAGGACATTAGGGGTATAAGCGGCGTGGATTTGAAGACGAAGGTGAAGATAGGGGGTACGGGTTTGACGATTGACGGCACGACGTCTGGTGGTCAGGCGAAGATTACCTCGGCGACAATAACGGCAGGTAAATTGGTGATTACGGTCACGGATCCGATTACGGCGGGCAACTACACGGTAGAGATTTTGTCGGGTGCGTTGGAAGATTTGGCTGGCAATGCTTTTGCTGGGGGTTCGACGGAGCAAGACACGGTGACGGTTGACACGACTGCCCCTGCGTTGGCAGATGGAGACGATGCTACGACTGGTACGCAATCATTGACCTATGACAGCACGAACAAGAAGCTTGTGATTCATTTTGATGAGGCTCTTACGGTAGAGAGTGCTGCTCGTACAGTAGCGAATTTCCGGTTGAAGGGCTTTGGTGCGGATAATAGGAAAGGTGGGGGAGATGATACGACGATAACGGGTTATACAGTTACGGTGGTGGGTCAGACCATAGAATTGTCAGGTTTCGTGACTAACCTTCGTGGAAATTATTATGTGACGATAGCGTCTGGAATTGTGAAGGATGCGTCGGACAATGCTTATGGTGGTGGAGATACGTCGAATGTGACGGGTGTGATCTTGGATGCGACTGCCCCTTCGTTGGCGGCGAATGCTTTGGAGATAAACACGTCGGCGAAGACCTTTAAGATAACGCTGAGTGAGGCGATTCGGGGTGTAAGCGGAGTAGATTTGAAGACGAAGGTGAAGATAGGTGGCACGGGTTTGACGATTGATGGCACGAAGTCTGCGGATCTGGCAAAGATTGCCTCGGCGGAGATAGTGGGAGGCAAGTTGGTGATTACGGTCACGGATCCGATTACGGAAGGCAACTACACGGTAGAGGTTTTGTCAGGAGCGTTGGAAGATTTGTCTGGTAATGCTT
>CAKMZR010000235.1 GCA_929200455.1 uncultured Alphaproteobacteria bacterium
ATATGGAGGATGAAGAGATGTCGAAAGAGGAAGAGAAGGTTTTTTACACGTCGCCGCTGTCGCCGTGGGCGTTGATGATGATGGAGGGATATTTAAATTTTTGCGAGGAGAGTGGGATTAATTTTCGGGTACGTGTTGTGAATTTGGGGAAATTATTTTCTCTGAACGGGAATCCGCCTCTGAAGGAGAGGAGTGCGGGGAAGTTGAATTATCGTTTGCAGGAGATTGGTCGTTGGAAGCGTTATTTTGGTTATGGTTGGATGAAGGACGAGCCCCGTTATTTTCCGTTTGACATGGGGTTGTCGTCGCGAGTGATTGTGATGGCAGAAGAGTCTGAGAAGGCGAAGTTGGCGATGGTTTTGGCGCGTGGTTGTTGGGGAGAGGATTTGAATTTGGCGGATGAGGAAGAGGTTCGGGGTCTTTTGGATCGTGGAGGATATGACGGAGAGGGTATGGTGGCACGTGCGAAGACGGCGGAAGCTGAGCAGAGGTATGAGGAGGACACGGAGGAGGCGATATCGCGTTTGGTGTTTGGTGTCCCGACGATTCGGATAGGGGATGAATTGTATTGGGGTCAGGATAGGTGGGAATGGGCGAAGCGTCATGCAGAAAGCATGGCGTAGGTTTTATGAATCGTGGTAGAGGGAGTGTGGTGGGGATGATGGAGTTACAGTACGAGGTCAATGGATGAGAGTTGGAAGAAGGATATTATTGTTGACGGTGGGTCTTGGATTTTTCTTGGCGTCGTGTGGTGGTGCGCCTGTGAATTCGCCGTTATCGCGTGAGGAGAAGAGGATATACCGCCTTGAGGAGGTGACAGTGGAGGTATTGCCGAGTGTTCCTGTGAAGACGATAGCGAGGGATTTGGAGGGAGCGTTGGGTTCTGGATGGAGGTATTGGTTATTTGGTTATCGTCCGTTGCTTGTACGGATAGAGATTCATGAGTTGTCGTCGCCGAGTTCGTCGTTACAGAGATTGTTTGGCACGAGTGCGAGTTTGACGACGCGGATTGTGATTACGGACAAGGAAACGGGTTCTGTTCTTGATGATTTTACGCGTGTGACGCGAGGAGGATATGAGGGACTGAGTTTTGGGGGTATAGGTCAAGAGGAGCAAAGGGATGCACAGAGGCGTCTGGCGGAACTGTTTGTGGATGAGTTTCGTTTGATGTTTTACTTTGGGCTCGATTAATGATTGAGGTGGCGTTGTTTGTGGGGGTTTTTTCGTATGTTTTGGGAATGTTGCCTTCTGGCTTGTTGGTTGCGAAGGTGATGGGACTTGTGGATCCTCGCACGTTGGGTTCCGGGAATATGGGAGCGACAAACATGCTGCGTACGGGAGGTCGCAAGGCTGGGGTGGTGACACTTATTTTGGATGTGCTGAAGGGCGTGCTGGCGGCTACGCTGGGATTGTATGCGGATAGGGAGTTTGGAGGAGGGGGTGTGATGGTGTATGTGGGGATGATGATGTCGATAGTGGGACACTGTTTTCCGGCGGTATTAAAGTTCCGTGGAGGGAAGGGTGTTGCGACCTATTTGGGAGGTCTTATTCTGTTGCCGCAATTATTTTTGCTTGCGGTGGCGACATGGTTGCTGATGGCGTTTGTCTTTCGCTATAGCAGTCTTGCGGCCCTTACGAGTGTGATAGTGGTGGCGTTATACAGTTATAGGGGAGAGGGACTTGAGGGAGGTATATTTCTTTCTATGATGGCGATTTTGATTGTTGTGCGTCACTGTGGGAATGTGTTGCGTCTTTTGAGGGGCGAGGAGGATAAGATTTCTCTTGGCAGGAAGAGGGGGAATTAAGAGCCGAGTGCGTAGACATTGACGAAGAGGAATATCCAGACGACATCGACGAAGTGCCAGTACCAAGCGGCGGCTTCGAACCCGATGTGGTGAGTGGATGAGAAGTGACCTTTTTTTGCCCGCATGAGGCAGACGAGTAGGAACAGTGTTCCGACGATGACGTGGAATCCGTGGAAGCCTGTGGCCATATAGAAGACGGAAGAGTAGATTCCGTCTGTGAATCCGAAGGAAGCGTGAGTA
>CAKMZR010000236.1 GCA_929200455.1 uncultured Alphaproteobacteria bacterium
GCTCTATACCATTCACAATATTGCCCCACTGATCCGAACCCCCCATCTGAACACAACACCCCTCACGTTGCGACAAAATCAAAAAATCATACGCCTGCAAAACCATGTAATTAAATTCCAAAAGAGACAAATGCTGCTCTCGCTCCAAACGAAGACGCACAGAATCAAAAGTCAACATCCGATTCATAGAAAAATGTCTCCCCACATCACGCATAAAATCCAAATAATTAAGCGAAGAAAGCCACTCCGCATTGTCAAGAATCAAACCATCCGTAGCACCCTCGCCAAAAACCAAAAACTTCTTAAAAATCTCTCGTATGCCCTCGCCGTGTGACGCTATCGTCTCAGATGTCAAAAGACGTCGCGTTGCATCCCGACCACTCGGATCCCCCACAAGCGTCGTGCCACCACCCATCAAAACCAAAGGCCTATGACCATAATGCTGCCACCAACGCAACATCATAATCGGCAAAAGACTGCCCACATGCAACGACGGTGCCGTCGCATCAAAACCTATATAAGCCGTCACAGGAGAACCCGAACTCAAAAGAACATCAAGAGCCTCCCCATCCGTCACTCCATGCAAAAATCCACGCTCCTCAAAACAGTGCAACACTTCACTCTTGTACTTCAACCAACGCTCCTTCCTCTTTCTCGTACGGACTCATGCCCTTCATAAGAACATCAAATACACCCTGTATATCCCGCTGAAGCATCTTCCAATGAGGATGATCACGCGAAAAAAGCATCGGCAATACCCCCTTCTTGGATTCCTTGACCCGCGACATACCCTCAGAGGACATCCCACGACTTCCCCTCCCCGCATCCATCATGCCTCCCCATACACCCCCACCCAACGTACCCCCGCCAAGAACATCTGAAGGCGTGTAGGTACCACACTCCACCCGAAGACCCATGTGACGATCCTCTTCCACAAAAATTCCAGGTCCCACAGACGCATGCTTGCCATAAGACGTATAAAAATCATAAAGACTCTCCCGCTGCAAACGACGAAACCACGTCTTGAGCTTCGTGTGCCCCGAACCCCCAGGTTCACAGCAAGACCACAAGTCCATCTTGCCAAAGGGCTGAAAACTCGGGCGTATATCCACACTCACAACCAAGTGTGCTTGCACCAAAAATTGATGGTAAATCTCTTTCAATACACGCTCTTCCCATGCCGCTCCGTACGCAGGACGCACACGTCCCCTAAACAAATCATGCTGCTTGTTCCCCTCCTCTATCTTCATCACATGATCCCTCACCACCTTGTCTCTTGCCATACGCTCGTCCGTATCTTGCAATAAAGGATTTTGCCAACGCTTCGCCGTCTCCTTCTGCGGCAAAAAATGTGGCGGCCACGGACGTCCCTCGGGATTCACCGCATTTATCACCAACAAAGAAAAATCTTCAGGCAACGCCCCAAGACGCGTCAACAGTTCTCCATAAAGATGAGCCACAACGATACCACTCTCCCCACTCGCACCCGAACACAAAACCATACATCTCTCCGCCTTTCGTGCACCAAGACGCATCACCTGTGCATACACCTTACGACCAGCATCCGTCTCCCCCGCAACTTCGGCTATCCCACACTTTCGCTCCTCGCACGCACCCAAAAGACGCTGCTTCGCTCCTTCCATCTCCTCAATCAGCACCCTTTCTTCCCACAAACCAGAGTCCAAAACCTTCTCTTGCACCTCTCTCATCCTCTCAACAACTCTAAACTTTCCCCTCCCCCTTACAAACACCCTCTTCTTTACTCCCACACACACCACAGCTTCCAGCCTTTGCCCCCACGCCTCCACAGCTTCCCCGAAGACGCGAACGCCCCATCAAAACTCCACTCGACATCATAAATACAACAACCAACAACAAAAAAAACGTTATGGCATATTCCATCTTGCTCTTCCTTCCACTTTCATTTCCTTCCGTAAAAACCTCTCAACCTTCTCATCTCCACACACCTACTCACTTACACCCCCCACCCTTACATCCCTGCACACTTACACCCCCCACCCTTACACCCCTGCACACTTACAC
>CAKMZR010000237.1 GCA_929200455.1 uncultured Alphaproteobacteria bacterium
GGGAGGTTTTGTGGTGTTGGTTGTGGGTATTTTTGGGGATGTGTTGATAGGAGACCGGACATATTTTTTGGGACGGATTCCCCATCCTGTGGTGGTGATGGGAGGACTGGTGTCACTATTGGATAGGCGATGGAATGTGGCGAGGAGGGGAGAGGAGGGTATTATGGACGAGGGTGAGAGGACGAAGGCACGCAGGCGAGGATTGTATTCTTTGTGGGTGATGATGTTTGTGAGTGGTGGATTTGGATATTTTTTGTGGTGGGTATGTGAGGAGGTGGGTTTGATGTGGGGAGAGGTTTGGTCATGGATTTTGGAGGGACTGTGTTTGTCTGTATTGTTGGCGGGACGTTCTTTGTATGAGCATGTGTCTCGGGTGGGTGTGGCGTGTGAGGGAGGGGATCTTGGGGAGATGCAGAAGTCTTTACAGATGATAGTGTCGCGTCGTGCGTCACTGCTTGACAGATGGGGTGTGGCTCGGGGTGCTTTTGAGAGTTTGAGTGACAATTATGTGGACGGTGTTTTGTCGCCTTTATTTTGGTGGGTATTATTTGGACTGCCTGGAATTTTTGTCTACAAGATGGTGAACACGGCAGACAGCATGGTGGGTTATCATGGTTGGCCTTATGGGGATTATGGGAGGTGGGTTGCGAGGGCGGACGATGTGATGAATGCTATTCCGGCCCGTCTTGGTGCGTTGAGTGTGATGTTGGGAGGATTTTTGATGAGGGGAGCGAGTGGTTTGGGAGCGTGGCGTATGTTGAGGCTGGGGGAGATGCACGCCCACCGTTCTCCGAGTGCGGGTTGGCCTGAGGCGGCATTTGCGGGAGCGTTGGGTCTTCGTTTGGGAGGGGAGAGGGTATATCCTGGAGAGATTAGGGCGGAGCATTGGGTGGGGAGGGGTCGAGAGGAGGTGACGGGAGGGGACATACGCAAGGGTTTGAGATTGTATGTGTATGCATGTGTTGTGCATTTTGTGTTGTTGTGGGGTGTATACATGTTTTTGGTTTGGTTGATTGATGAGGTGATGATGAGATGGTGAGGCATGAAGTGACGGTAGAGCGAGAGAGTGGGGATTGGGGTGAGGGAGCGGAAGTGTTGATGAGGGATTTGGGATGTGAGGTCTTGGATTTGAAGTTGAGGGCTGAGTGGGAGGGTTGTGAGGTGCGGGTGGGGGTGGATGTGAGTTTGAGTGATGATGAGAGGGTGCGGGAGATGAACAGGGAGTGGCGGGGGGGGGGTGAGGCGACGGGTGTATTGAGTTTTTCTCCGTATGGTGAGGAGGATGTGAGGGGATTGTTGGGGGAGGGGGGTGTGTCTGAGGAGGTAGAGCAGAGGTTGCGTGGGGGACAGGTTTTGGTGTTGGGAGATGTGGTGATGTCGTGGAGTGTATTGAAGAGGCAGTCTGAGGAATTGGGTATCAGTTGGGAGGAGCGTGGAAGTTGGTTATTGGTGCATGGTTTTTTGCATCTTTTGGGTTATGATCATGAGAGGGGGGAAGAGGAAGCGAGGGAGATGGAGTTTGAGGAGGATGATGTGCGTCGTCGTTGTGGTTTGTGGAAGGAGGTGAAGAGATGAGGAACTGGGTACGAGGTTTGGGGTTGAGATTTTTGGGAGGGGGAGATGAGGGGAGGGGTGTTGCTTCTTTTGAGGGTGAGGATTGGAAGGAGGGTCGTCGGGTTGAGGCTATGGATGAGGAGGGGAGTCCGGAGTCGCTTTATCATAACTTGCGACGTTTTCAGCATTTGCGCGCAGACGATGTGATGATTGCGCGCGCGGGCATCTGTGGTATTCCGTTATCTGCGACGCGTTCTCAGGTGGTGGACATTATGAGTCGCAATCCGCATTCTCGTTATCCTGTGTACAGGTATGATCTTGACGACATGAAGGGATTTGTGCATGTGAAGGATGTCTTTATGGCAACGGCGAAGGAGGGGCAGGAGGAGGTGTTTGCCTTGGGTGAGCTTGCGCGTGAGGTGATGTTTGTGTCGCCGAGTGTGAAGGTGATAGATTTGTTATTGGAGATGAGGAGCAGTGGGGATC
>CAKMZR010000238.1 GCA_929200455.1 uncultured Alphaproteobacteria bacterium
GTATAAGGCGAGTGCGGACAGCAAGGTGGACATGAAGATAGGAGGATTGTTGCCTGAGAAGGATTACCATGTGTATTTGCTGGCGGAAGACGCGTCTGGCAATGGGAAGCTGTACAGTATATCAGGGACTACGTCGTCGACTTTGACGGAAGGCGTACCGGAGTTGATCTCGACGGTATCTTCTTCATTTCAGACGGAGCTTCGCTATGAGAAGTTGTCGGACGGAGTGGGCAAGGTTTCGTTTGCACTGACGGGTCCTGGGAAGGTATACTATGCGTATGGAGGCGAGGGTTTGTCTCTTCCGAGTGCGTCATCGTTACAATCTGGGAGTGTTTCTGGTTCTGAGGGCGTGGGGGTGATGTGGGTGAACGAGGGCTTGGTGGCACAGAGTTTGTATTTTCCATTGGGAGTTTCGCGCAAGGTATACCTGTATGCAGAGGGAGGTCGCGAGGTGGAGGAGGTGTCTGTGGCGTCCTTTGAGGAGGATGGTTTTGTGGGATTGAATTTGGTGGAACGGTCGGACATTTTCTAGTAGAGTTTTTCAAGGGATGGCGAGGAGAGAGGAAAAGATAATAGATGTGTGTATTGTGCGGTGAGTATGTGAAGTTTTCTGGTCATAGTCAGGCGGTATTGAAGGCCCCGTCGGATGCGTTTGGTCCTGTTCCGGAGATTGGAGATTTGGTGGGTGTGACGAAGGATGATATCTCTGCGATATCGTCTACGCAGCATGTGACGTATGAGGGAGGACATTATCAGAAGAGTTGGTATGATGATCCGCGCACGGATTTTGGGACACCGATAACGATAAGCTATGGATTTGCGACGGCAAATCTCATGACGAATCCGCTTAGTCGCGCCTATGCGGCCCTTGAGGCGGCGAAGGCCTTGTCAGCGAATTTGCGCGCGGAAGTTCGGACAGAGTTTACGACGGAACAAAAGAATGCGGTTCGAGAGATTTTGGCGAATATATCGAGTTTTACGAATATTACCTTTACGCAAGAGACGGGGACTGAGGATGCGATAGACTATTCGAATATTCTTTTTTCTGCGGCGGAGTTGAGGGAATCGGGAGTTGCATCTAAGGTTGGAGGCTATGCGCGTTATCCGTATAGGGGAGAGGTGAGCCGGGCGTCGCCAACGGATCAGCTTTATTCTGGAGCGATTGTGGTGAACAACAAGGTGGGGACTCAGGGCTTGCCCCCGGGAGCGGGAGAGGGAAAGTACACGGGTTATGTTTTGGCCCACGAGATAGGACATGCACTGGGTTTGGAGCATCCTCACGGAGCTCCTAGCGCGGCGGGGAACAAGAAGTATTTGGAGGAGTCGAAGTTATCCTTGTCGAACACGATCATGAGCTACCGAGACTTGTCGTTACGTAGTTATATTCAGCCGACGAGTGAAGGATTTAATATTTTGAATCGTTTTACGTCTGACTATCAGCACCTTGACGTGTTGGCGTTGCAGAGTGTGTATGGAGTGAATGAGGCGCGTCGGGGTAATGATAGGTATAATTTTCAGGCGGCGTTGGATAAAGAGGGGGAGACTTTGGGTATTCAGAAGGTGGTGACGGATCCCGGAGGTGTTGACTGGTTTGATGGAGCGGCGTCGTTGCCGAACAGGATAGATTTGAATTCAGGTTCGTGGAGTGATTTGGGCTATGGTTATAGGCAGTGGCTTTGGAAGGGTACGCGGATAACGCTTGTGAACAAGGATTTTTTGGCGCGTTTGTACAAGGGTGAGTACAATGCGATTATAGCGATTGACACGGAGATAGAGAATGCGAAGGGAGGTTCTGAGGATGATAATTTGGGAGGGAACAAGCAGCACAATGTGTTAGATGGAGGCGGGGGAGAGGATGAGCTGCGTGGTTATGAGGGTAGTGATCGTCTTTTGGGGGGAGCGGGAGAGGATAAGTTGGACGGGGGTGCGGGAGGAGATGAGCTTGACGGGGGTAGTGGAGGGGATGTGGTGGTGTAC
>CAKMZR010000239.1 GCA_929200455.1 uncultured Alphaproteobacteria bacterium
GGCACAAGTTGTGGGCGAGGCGGATGTGCGTACGGCGTACTGGACGAGTCGCGGAGTGGGTGTGTGTGATGTGAATTACCGGGGGAGTTCAGGGTTTGGTCGTTCTTACCGTCGGAAACTTGAGGGAGGCTGGGGTTGTGTGGAGGTGGAAGATATTCGGAGTGCGGCTCGCAGGCTTGTGGAGAAGGGTTATGGAGATGGGGAGCGGATGGTGGTGTACGGTACGAGTGCGGGTGGATTGAGTGTATTGATGAGTCTGATAGAGGGAGATGAGTTTTGCGGAGGGATATGTCTTTATGGTGTGACGGATTTGAGGGATTTGTTGACTTCGACGCACCGTTTTGAGGCGTATTATGTGGAGAGTCTTGTGGGGAAGAGGGAGGATGAAGAGAAGTATCGGTCTCGTTCGCCGTTGTATCGAGGGGGCGAGGTGAGGAAGCCTGTATTATTTTTCCATGGTCGTGAGGATATGGTGGTGCCGTGTAGTCAGACGGAGGAGATGGTGGGTGTGATTCGGGCGAAGGGAGGGGATGCGGAGCTTGTGATTTTTGAGGGAGAGGGTCATGGATTCCGCAAGCGAGAGACGGTGATGGCGTGTATGGAGGCTCAGGAGAAGTTTTTGAGGAGGGTCTTTGGTTATGAGGGAGAGACTTGGGCTTGAAGTTGTTTCCAATTGAAGTGAGGCGTTAGGCACCATTTGAGGTGGGAGATGTAGTCTTTTGGATTTTTGTGTTGGTAGTTATTGGAGTTTGGAGGGAAGAGCCAGTCGTGGAGTCTTGTGCTGACGAATCGGATGGCGGCTCCTGTCATGATGGTGGGGAGTATGTTCCATTCTTGGGGAGAAAGCGGTCTGACGGATTGGTAGGCGCGGAGTAGGGGAATGGCGAGTTTTGTGCTGAGCTGGTCATGATTTGGGAAGCACCAAGCGTGTAGGGTGACGGCGATATCGTAGACGAAGAGTTCGTGAGAAGCGAAGTAGAAGTCGAAGACGCCTGAGAGTTGGTTATTTTGGGAGAAGAAGACGTTGTCATCGAAAAGATCGTTATGGCAGAGGCCTGAGGGTAGGTTTGAGTCCTGGATGTCTGGCCAAAGTTCTGAGAGGGAGAGGAGGGTATGAGAGAGGATGCGTTCGAGGTTGGCTTCGACATTGTGTGCAAGGGGCATACAAGGGTCGAGGAGTTTTTTCCATTCTGGGAGTGAAAGGGAGTTTTGTCGTTTGAGGTGGAAGTCTTTGGATGTGTTGTGGAGTGTTGCGAGGAAGAGTCCGATATTTTGGGTTTGGTCGGGTGATGGATTTTTGGTGATGTGTCCTGGTAGGAAGGAGGTGATGAGGCATGGTTTATTTTCGAGGGTGTGGTGAAGTTTTCCTTGGTTATTTTTGATGACTTCTGCGACGGGAAGGTTTTTTTGGAAGAGGAAGTCCATGAGAGCGGCGAAGTAGGGGACGTCATCTGGTTGGACACGATTTTCGAAGAGGGTGAGGATGTAGGATATATTCTGGGAGGATCGGAGGTGGTAGTTAGAGTTTTCGATTCCTTGAGCGATGGGGGATAGGGAAGAGAGGGAGGAGATGGAGGGAAATTGGGAGACAAAGGATTGGGCGGTATGGAGGGATACGGGAGTGAAGACGGCCATAGGAGGGATGGGGGTTATGGAGATGTGGGGAGAGAGGGACGTAAGGATTTGGGTAGGGGGAAGACGATATTTTCCGAGGCGGTTGTGACGTGTGAGAGGGAGAGTTGGAACCAGAGGCTGAGGTGTTGTTGTATTTCTGAGACGAGGTGTTCGGGAGCGGAAGCGGAGGCGGTGAGTCCGATGGCTTGTGTTTCTGGGGGGAACATGTGGGTTTTGAGTTCTGAAGTGTCTTGTACGAGGAAGGTGTTGGGGCATCCGTGAGACTGGCTCAGTTCGACGAGTCGCAGGGAGTTGGAGGAGTGTGGGGCTCCGATGACGAGCATGGTATTGACT
>CAKMZR010000240.1 GCA_929200455.1 uncultured Alphaproteobacteria bacterium
CCCCACCCCACCCCCTCCCCCCCTCTCCATCCACCCCGGAATTAGTGCCATGTCCATGGCATCTGCAAAGTGCGGGGCCATACTCGGACACGACTTCTGTGCCCTCTCCCTTTCCGACCTCCTCACACCCAAGTCCACCATCCTCTCTCGCGTGCAACATGCGGCCCAAGGCGACTTCGTCACCGCCTTCTACAACCCCCAAAGCCTCACCCGACAAGAACTCCTACCCCAAGCCCTCGACATCTTACGTGCCCATCGACACCCAAACACACCCGTCATCCTCGCCCGAAATCTCACACGAACCGACGAAGTCATAGCACAATACCCCCTCGAATCCTTCGACTCCTCAAAAGTCGATATGCTCTCCATCGTCATCGTCGGAAATTCTCACTCCCAAACACTCCCCCCCATACCCTCCATGCCTTGCCCCGTCTATACACCTCGCGGCTACTCCGTCAAATAAAAAAAACATATATACTGGAGCGGGCGAAGGGAATCGAACCCTCGTCTCCAGCGTGGGAAGCTGATGCTCTACCATTGAGCTACGCCCGCTAACCCCTCCTGTATAAATCAATCATACTCTTTATCAAACACAAATATCACTTGCACTTGACATCCTCATACGACAATATATAAATCCTTTTCTCATGTCTGTAACCTAAAGCCCTTGCACAAATTTCACTCATGACTTCTCTTTTCACAACCCACTCCTTCTCCTCATTCGACGGTCTGAAACTTTCTTACCGCCTCTACGCCCCGCCAAGCGACAAACCTTCCCAAAACCACGACCTCCTCTGCCTCTCAGGACTCTCGCGGAACAGCAGCGACTTCCACTCCTTCGCTTCACTCATGCAAAAAAAAGGGCATCGAATCATCTCCCTCGACTACAGAGGAAGAGGACTCTCAGAATATGACCCCAACCCAAAAAATTATCACCTAGAAACCTACATCGAAGACGTACGCCACCTCCTCGCAAGCCTCCATCTCCATCAAGTCATCGTCATCGGAAGCTCTCTTGGCGGACTCATCGCTATGGGCATGGGGGCCGCCTTCCCTAGGACTCTCGCCGGCGTCGTCCTCAATGACGTCGGACCCGAAATCGATATCCCCTGGATCAAAAATGTCGCAGAAAAATTAGAACGCAACCATAGCTTCGCCACCTGGAATGACGCCATACAACATGTCAAAAAAGCACACCCCTGGCTCGAAAATCTCTCAGAGAAACAATGGCGCGAAAGAACAGAACTCGCTTTCAGCGAAGATAGCCATGCGCGCATCACCCGTAAGTGGGACCTCCACGTACTCGACAACATAAAAAAATACAAAAAACCTCAAAGCTTATGGAATCCTCTCAAAAGTCTCGCACCCTTCCCCCTGTTGCTCGTGCGGGGCGAAATATCAGACTTCCTGTCAAATACACTCTTTCAATCCATGATCTCATACCTACAAAAAATCAAATCTCAAAAAAAATATCCCCCCCTACTCCACGTCACCGTGCCTGAACGAGGACACGTTCCAGACCTCAACGAACCCTCTTTCATCAAAACCTTCGAAACCTTCCACACATCCATAGGAAAAATATCATGACACTTTCTTCTCCCCTTGTCTCTCTCGACCAGATCATCAAAGCCCATCGCGATATCCACGAGGGAATCGTTATCACACCCACTGTCTTCTCACCCGCTCTCTCAAACTTCACAGGAGCTCGCATCTTCTGTAAGCACGAACACCTCCAAAGAACAGGCTCTTTCAAAGATAGAGGTGCTCTCAACAAAATGCTTTCCCTCTCTCCGGATCAACAAAAAAGAGGCGTCATCACTATGTCTGCCGGAAACCACGCTCAAGGCGTCGCCTACCACGCAGAACGACTCGGAATCCCTGCGACCATCCTCATGCCACAAGGCACACCCTCCACAAAAATTAACCGAACCGCCAGCTACGGTGCTTCCATCATCCTCGAAG
>CAKMZR010000241.1 GCA_929200455.1 uncultured Alphaproteobacteria bacterium
GAGTTGCGGGTGTCTGGCTTGCGGGTTCCTGAGCTGAGGGTGGCTGAACTGAGGGTGTCTGAGTTGGGGGTGGCTGAAGTGACTGTGGCTGAATGGTGGGTGGCGTGCGAGGGTGAGAGTTGTGCTTATGAGGTTTTGGGTATTTCTGCGTTGTGTGCACGGGCGAGGATGAGGTGGTCTGCGAGAACGAGGGCCATCATGGCTTCTGCTATGGGGACGGCGCGTATGCCGACGCAGGGGTCGTGACGTCCTTTTGTGGCTAGGGTTGTTTTTTCGAGCTCTGAGGTGATGGTTTTGATGGGTTGAGGTATGGAGCTTGTGGGTTTGACGGCGAATCTGAGTGTGATGTCTTGACCGTTGGAGATTCCGCCGAGGATTCCGCCTGAATGGGGTGATGAGAAGAGGGGTTGATTGTGTTCATCGAGTAAGATTTCGCCGCTCATGGTGTGTCCGTCGAGGCTAGCGGCTTGGAATCCGGCACCGATTTCGACGGCTTTGACGGCATTGATACCCATGAAGGCTGCGGCGAGGTCTGCATCGAGTTTTCCGTAAACGGGAGCTCCGAGTCCGGGGGGTACGCCTTTTGCGACGACTTCGATGATGGCCCCGAGGGAGGAGAGGTTATGGCGTGCTTTATCGATATCTTCTTGCCATAGGGGCACGGTTGAGGGGTCTGGGCACCAGAAGGGATTTTTGAGGCATTCACTCCATTGGAAGTGTTCTCGTTTTATGGGTCTATTTCCGATTTGCACGAGGGCGGCTTGGATGGTGATGAGGGGTTTGAGGATTTGTCGGGCGATGGCACCGGCTGCGACTCTGCATGCGGTTTCTCTTGCGGAAGATCGTCCGCCGCCTCTGTGGTCTCGGATGCCATATTTTTTCCAATAGGTGTAATCGGCATGTCCGGGTCTGAAGGTTTTTTCTAGGTTTTGGTAGTCGGAAGATTTGGTGTCTTTATTTTCGATGAGGAGGGAGATGGGCATCCCTGTGGAGGTATTGTTGAGGACTCCTGAGAGGATTCGGACTTTATCGTCTTCTCGTCGTTGGGTGACGAAGCGGTGGGTTCCGGGTTTTCTTTGGTCGAGAAAGGTTTGGATATAGTCTTCTGAGAGGGTGAGGTGTGCGGGGACGCCGTCGACGACGCAACCGATGGCGGGTCCATGGCTTTCGCCCCAAGTGGTTACGCGTAGGATACGTCCGAAGCTATTTATCGACATGATAATCCTTGAAGGGGAAGTTTTTTCCTTGAGTGGTGGGGGGGCTTGATGAGGAAACAGAGTTGCTTTGAGTGACGAGAAAACTGAACTGCTTTGATGTGAGGGACTTGATGTGAAAACTGAGAGGTGAGGGACGCTGGTATGGAAACTGAGTGGCCTTGAGTGACGAGAAAGCTGAACTGCCTTGAGTGACGGGAAAGCTGGGGATGTGAAAACTGAACTGCCGTGAGGTGAGGGACCTGATGTGAAAACTGAGTTGCCTTGGGAGAGAGAGAGGGGCTGGACGGTTGGGTGAATTTTTGTTAGAGGAGCGGGTATCCGACGAGTTCTTCGAGTTGAGGTAAGGTTGAGGGCTTGAGCATGCCGCTGATGTTGAAGCCACAGTCGACAAAGTGGGTGGATCCGGTGACTCCGCTTGAAAGGTCTGAAAGTAAGTAGAGTCCGGCATTGCCGATTTCTTCGAGGGTGACATTGCGTTTGAGGGGTGTATTGAGAGCGTTTGTGGCCATGATGTATCGGAAGTCGCCGATTCCGCTTGCGGCTAAGGTCTTGACGGTTCCTGCGGAAAGGGAATTGATTCGGATATTGTGTTCTGCGAGATCGACGGCGAGGTAGCGTACACTTGCTTCGAGGGCGGCTTTGGCGACGGCCATGAGGTTATAATTGGGGACGTATCGTTCTGCACCGTAGTAGGTGAGGGTGATGATGCTGCCGCCATTTTTCA
>CAKMZR010000242.1 GCA_929200455.1 uncultured Alphaproteobacteria bacterium
ATTCTGTGGAGATCAAGGACGGCAAGTTGGTGGTGACGTTGAAGTCTGACGCGGCAGTTTCGGCGTCAGACGAGCTTGTCTTGACGGTAAAGGCGGGAGCCTTGAAGGATAAGTCCGGCAACGCAACGACGACGGAGTCCACGCAGGAGCACATGTATGAAGATACGGCCCCGACTTTGAAGACTGGTGGAGATGCATTGGCGGTGGACGTGGCTGGGAAGACGCTTACGGTGACCTTTAGCGAGGCTATGGTTTTGCTTGACAGTTCTAAGATCAAGGTGTGGAAGGCCGGCAGTCAGCTTGCGGACAGTGTGACGGTATCATTTGAGCTTTTGGTGTCTGGTCGTATGAAGTTGGTGATTACGTTGAACGAGGCTATTGAGGCTGCGACGTATCAGGTGAAGATAGCAGCAGGTGCTTTGGTGGATGTGAACGGCAATGCTTTTGCGGCGACGGACACGGAGGTAGACACGATTACGGATGTGACGGCTCCTACGTTGGCATCGGATGCATTGGCGGTGGACATGGCTGCGAAGACCTTTACGATAACGCTTAATGAGGACATTAGGGGTATAAGCGGCGTAGATTTGAAGACGAAGGTGAAGATATCGGGAACGGGTTTGACGATTGACGGCACGACTACGGCGGGTCAGGCGAAGATTGCTTCGGTGGCGGTTGTGTCGGGTAAGTTGGTGATTACGGTCACGGATACGGTGACGGTGGGGAACTACACGGTAGAGATTTTGTCGGGTGCGTTGGAAGATTTGGCTGGCAATGCTTTTGCTGGGGGTTCGACGGAGCAAGACACGGTGACGGTTGACACGACTGCCCCTGCGTTGGCATCGGATGCCTTGGCGATAGACACGACGGCGAAGACCTTTACGATAACGCTTAATGAGGCGATTGTGGGTGTAGACGGAGTCGATTTGAAGACGAAGGTGAAGATCGCGGGCTCGGGTTTGACGATTGACGGCACGACGAGTGCGGGTCAGGCGAAGATTACTTCTGCGACGGTGGTGGGAGGCAAGTTGGTGATTACGGTCACGGATCCGATTACGGCGGGCGACTACACGGTAGAGATTTTGTCGGGTGCGTTGGAAGATTCGGCTGGCAATGCTTTTGCTGGAGGCACGACGGAGCAAGACACGGTTGATCTGACGGCCCCTGCGTTGGCGGACGGAGACACCAGTGTTGGAGCGACTGGTACGCAATCATTGACCTATGACAGCACGAACAAGAAACTTGTGATTCATTTTGATGAGACTCTTACGGTGGCGAGTGCTGCTCTTACAGTTGCGAATTTCCAGTTGAAGGGCTTTGGTGCGGATAATGCGAAGGGTGGAACAGACGATACGACGATAAGTGGTTACACAGTTACGGTGGTGGGTCAGACCATAGAGTTGTCAGGTTTCACGGCAGATCTTAGTGGAAGTTATTATGTGACGATAGCACCTGGAGTTGTGAAGGATGCGTCGGACAATGCTTATGGTGGTGGAGATACGTCGAATGTGACGGGCGTGACCTTGGATGCGACGGCACCTGCGTTGGCGGACGGAGATGATGTTACGGCTGGTGTGCAATCATTGACTATTAATTCGGCGAAGTCGGTGTTGACGATTCACTTTAATGAAGCTCTTACGGGCAAAGTAGATAACAGTATAGTTGTGAAGGATTCTAGCAACAATACGATATCTGGTGGTACGATAGCCAGGTCTGGTTCGACGCTTACGATAACTTTTGCACAGGCTCTTGATGCTGGGACTTATACTGTGGAGATAGCGTCTGGAGGGGTGACATCTGGTGGCGGTGCGACTTCGGGAGCTCTTACGACATCTTCTGTGACGGTAGCGGACACGACTGCGCCTTCGTTGGCGTCGGATGCTCTGGCGATAGACACGACGGCGAAGACCTTTACGATAACGCTTAATGAGG
>CAKMZR010000243.1 GCA_929200455.1 uncultured Alphaproteobacteria bacterium
GAGCGGGGCGGAGGTGGAACGTGCATGGGGAGAGGCGTTGCTACTGGATTGTGTGAAGCCTGTGGGTTTGGCGGTTCATTTGGGTTCTCAGATCGTGGACGTGGGTCCTTACACGGAGGCGGCAGAGAGAGTGATAGCTCTTTCCGGTATTTTGGGAGTTCGTGGTTATGAGGTTCGGAGTGTGGATATTGGAGGAGGATTTGGCATTGATTACGGGGGAGGAGGGGTTTTTGACTTAAGCACCCTTGTGGAGGTGGTAAGGAGGTTGAGATCGGCACTTGGCGAGGACTTGGAGGTTGGAATAGAGCCTGGTCGTTCGCTGGTGGGAGATGCGGGCTTGCTTGTGGGCTGTGTGAGGGCGGTGAAGCACGAAGGTCGTTTGTTGGTGTTGGATGCGGGTATGCATAATTTGTTACGTCCGGCGTTGTACGATAGCTATCATCATATGGTTCCGTTGGAGAAGGGAGAGGGTCGAGTGGAGAGGCGGGATGTTGTGGGTCCTATATGTGAAAGTGGTGATATTTTGGGTAAGGGTCGTTGGTTACGGGAGATGGTTTCTGGAGAATTTGTGGGACTGTGTCATGCGGGAGCGTACGGGAGTGTTCTTTCGAGTGGTTATAATGCACGGGGTTGTGCGGGTGAGGTGATGATATCGGGAGGGCAAGTGAAGAGTTTGTTGCGTCGGCGAACGGGAATGGAAAGTGAAGGCTTTGGGGATGAGGAATGAGAATACATGGTGACAAAGGGGGAGGTGGGTAGTATGATGGGGAGGGTGACGGTTTCATGAGACGAGGAAGAGGCTATTGTTGGACATATTGATATTTGCGTTGATCACGTTATTTTTTGGTTACAGGATTTATGTGGCATTGGGTCGGACTTCTTCTGATGATGATGGAGAGGAGGGTTTGGGACACCGTGTGAAGCGTCGAGGCGAAGAGGGGGGTGGATTTGTGACGGTGGGAGAGCGAGTGAGGGGAGAGAAGGGTTTTCGTCGTCGTGGTGCGTCGGATGAGGAGAAGGAGGAGGTGCTTTTGGGTCGAGAGGGAGAGTGGGAATCGCTTGTGCGTAATGTAGATTCAGGTTTTGACATGTTGAGCTTTAAGGTGGGGGCGCGGAAGGCATTTGTGATGATTTTGGAGTCTTTTGCGCGTGGTGAGCGTGAAGTTCTTAGGGGATTGACGTCGCCTGTTGTGTACGAGGCGTTTGAGGTTGATATGGATGCACGGGAAGAGGAGGGAGTGGAGCGAGAGGTAACGATTTTGGAGATGGAGAGGGTTGAGGTTGAGGATGTGAGGATTGAGGGGGATGAGGTGCGGTTGCTTGTATCTTTTTGGAGTCGTCAGGTGATAGTGGAGCGAGATGGGGATCAAGAGGTGGTTGAGGGTAGTGAGGACAAGGAATTGGATTTGCGCGACAAGTGGGTGTTTTTGCGGAATGTGAAGAGCGAGAATGCGGTGTGGTTGCTTGAGGAGACGGAGGTGGAGAGTTCTTTGAGTGAGAATTGAGGGTGTGGAGATGGGGCATTTGAGGTGAGGTATTTTTGTATTATTTTGTTGTTGTGGTTGGTAGGTTGTGGAGAAGGAGATCGGGGTGTTGATGGGGGAGATTCTGTGGCGGGTGTTGGAAATTACGAGCCTGTAGCGTTTGAGGATTTGGAGGGATTTTGGGGAGGGGATTTGTTGGGGGGACTTAGGGTATTTTTGCGTTCGTGTGGCGTGGTGGGACGCGGGGACTATGAGCTGGGCGGACATGATTTTTTTTTGCAAGGAGTGGTGAGGCGGGGAGATTTGCACGAGTCGTGTGCGTATTTGCGTGATTTTGGGGGTTCTAAAGATTTTGACGCGCGTGCGTATATAGAGCGGTATTTTGTTGGGCTGCGTCTTATACCTTTG
>CAKMZR010000244.1 GCA_929200455.1 uncultured Alphaproteobacteria bacterium
GCTCTGTGTGTAATATTTTGTTCGCGCATGAGGGCGAGGTAGCGTACGGCGGGTCGCATGAAGCGCAGAAGAGCGTCTTCTTCATTGATGGGTTCTATGGTGGAGTCGAGGCTAGCAAAGACGCGTTCTCCTCGTGGGTGTTCTACGATGAGGAGCGGGCAACCTCGTTCTTCTGGAGTCCATTCGATATTTCCGAAGTGGTAGATTTTTTGGAGTCCTGCATGGTCGACACTGGTATACTGAGAGAGGTTAGCGAGACGGAGGGGCATTTTGGGGTCACAAACGAGAGCGACGCAATGATTTTTGGGGTTGTGGTGGTCGAAGCATTCGTAGGCGAGAGCGGGAGGCATATCGTACTGAGGCAGTGGTTTTGAAGGTTCGATATCGAATCGATCTTCGACATTGATGGTTGCAAGGAGGGAGTCTTTGCGTTGACGTTTTTTTGTTTTTTGTGCTGAGATTTCTTCGGCCATAGTGTGTGTTCTGACAGGTTGCGTAGTTTTAGGATTGAGGTTGGATTATTCTGTGTTCATAGTACAGGGTATCGTCTCATGATTCATAATTGTTTGTTATGGAGGAGGTGAGATTTTTTCATTTGGGTTTTATCGGGAGAAGGGTGGGGGAGCACCGAATTTGACGGCTTTTTCATATTTTTCGTAATAGTCTTGGTCGACGAGGGTGATGGTGATGCGTCGGTTTTGCGGGTGAGCACTGTCATATGCGAGGACGGGTCGTGTATCGCCGTAGCTGTTGACGCTGATGAATCGCTTGGGACTTAGTCCGAGTCTGACGAGGAATGTTTTGACGGATATGGCGCGGTCTACGGAGAGTTGCCAGTTGCTGCGTCGATTTCCGGAAGTATCGCTGTACCCAGAGATGGAGATTCTGTTGGGGAGAGGTGTGATGAACTGTGAGATGAGGCTGAGGGTTTTTTTGGCTTGAGGTAGGAGTTCTGGTGATCCGACTCGGAATGCGGGTTTTCTGTCGAGGGCGTAGAGTTCGAGGTGGATTCCTTGAGGAGAGACCATGACGGCGAGGCTATCGGTTCGTTCATTTTGGTCTGGAGGGAGTCCGGCGATGGCTTGTTTTATGTATTGAGCTGCGGATGATAGGGCGAGGTTTGGGTCGATGATATCGACGGCCCCGAAGTCGCCGGAAGATTCTTCTTCAAATTCTCCGGAGAAGTCGGATGAGTTGTCGAAGTCGCTTTGGACGCGGGCTTGTTTTTCGCTATCAGTGAGGTTGCTATCGATTCGGATGAGTGATTCTTGGGTGAGTTGGCTTCCTCCGAAGAGTCCGCCACTGCCGGCACTTTCTGGCACGGTGGCGTCGGAAGGTTCGAAGAAGTTCCCGATGCCTTCGAGTTGTTCATCGGAAGCGGAATTGATGACCCAAAGGAGGATGAAGAAAGCCATCATAGCGGTGACGAAGTCAGCGTAAGCAACTTTCCACACGGCGGCGTGTCTATTTTCTACGGGTATTTTCTTTTTGCGGATGAGGACGAGGTTGGCCATGATGTCTACGGGAAGTTAGGGAGAATTGGAGAGGAGGGATCCTCTGTCGAAGAGGGTAACGGTGGGGGGAGGATTGCTTTTCTTTTTTGCGAGGAGGAAGCTGATGTGGTTATTTTGGAGAGGATTTACGTTGATGGGGAGTCGTATGGGTAGGGTGTCGGCGAGTCCTTCGACGCGGATGACGCGTTCTTCTGGGAATCCGAGGAAGAGGAGCCAATCGAAAGCGGTGAGGGCTCGTTGTAGGGAGACGTCCCATTTGTCGATGTTATTTGGCCATCCTTTGAGGTTATCTGTGTGTCCTGAGATGATGATGTTGTTGTCGATTTTTGTGAGGAGGCTGAGGGTGACGGCGAACTGTCGTTTGGTTTCGTCTG
>CAKMZR010000245.1 GCA_929200455.1 uncultured Alphaproteobacteria bacterium
CACAGTTTGACACCACAGACTTTTCACGCCTGACAATGCTTACAAAACTCATACATGCCAAGAGGAGGATAGTTGTTATGGGGCTTTGCCCCCCTTCCCTCTTTGACTTCACAAAATCATGCTGTGAGAGACGCCATGAACCTTATCATGTACGTCTCCACATAACATAGAAATCAAATCTTTCACGCCCAGTCCGTCGAATCCACAGATGAACCCACAAATCCAAGTTTCTCCACTTCATCCACAAACGAACTGTCAGATGGAATATCATTCACTTGCACTATTCCTCGACCCTCCGTTACCCCACCTTTACCGTCAAACGCCAAAACCTTAAATAAATACGATCCTGCACCCCAAGAACCGCCGTCCACAGCAGGCTTAACATTATTAAAACGTACTTGCCCTTGATCATCAACGTTGAAATAACTTGCATCTATGCCCTTAAGAATGTACTTCACTTTATCGCCGTCCGCATCTTTGCTCTTAAAAGAAAAATAAGAATCACCATCCTCTGCCCTGTTGTAGAGAAACAACCGAGTAGAATACTTGTCCGAGTTTTTATAGTCAAAAACAGGCGCGCGATTCGTATCTCCCGCTTCATCATCCACAACACGGACCGTAAAATGCGACTCAACCCTCTCGCTTTTCACCACCGTCACTTTATACGTATTGTCTCCATTATCACTGTAAGCTCGTCCGTCCCTGAACTTCAAGGCACCGTCCACTATGTGAAAAAGTCCTGCATCCTCGCCTTTAAGTGTATAGCTCGTTGCATCTTCTCCATAAAATTTAAGCTTGTCCGTTCTCGTCTCGCCCTCCTTCAATACCCATACATACGGAAGACCTACTCCTTCATGATAGGCATCCACCTTTATCGATTTCACCACTTTATCCTTACCATCAGACACCTCAACTCCAACATCGTACACACTATCCTTATTCCGATCCAAAGGATTATACGGATCCGGCTCTTTTTTAAATACAACCCACACCTTATCCCCAAATTCCATAAGAGTAAAAAGTGCCTTGTCATCCCCAGTAAGACTATAACTCAAATCATCTCCGTCCGCATCTTTTGCCGAAAAATCACTCAAAGCTCCGAAACTGTTCGCTACATTGTAATCCCATTCCTCGTCTGCAGCCGGATAGTGAAATATAGGAACATTATTCGCAACATCACTATCCGCCACGTCTACCCTAAAATGCGACTTCACGCCCGCCGATTTTACCACCGTCACACTATAACTGTTGTTCCCTCCATCGTTATACGTCTTTGACGCCCTAAACTTCAAGGCTCCGTCTACAATATGAAAAAGTCCCGCATGCTGACCCTCAAGAATATAGTTCGCCGAATCTTCTCCATAAAATTCAAGCTTACCCGTTGCCGTGTCATCATCTTTTATAACCCACACATACGGAAGGCTTCCTCCTTCATGCGAAACCTCAACCTCAAAAGACTTCTTCACCTGAGCTCCACGACTATCAAATACCAGAACTTCAACCTCATACTCATTGTCCTTATCACTATCCTGCGGATTGTACGGATCCGGCGTATTCACAAAAGATAAAGACACACGCCCGTTGTTGTTCACAATCCTAAAAAGTGCTTTATCCTCACCTGCCAAACCATAACTCAGGCGATCTCCATCAGGATCCGACGCCAAAATATTACCCAAAAAGCCAGAGTCCGTCGCCACATTATAATCCAAATCTTCATCTTCAGGCGACGAAAATACAGGGGCCCTGTTATCCCCTCCCCCACCACCACCACCATCACCACCACCAGAGCCAAATGACTTACCCTTGCTGAACTTTCCATCCACATATTCAATCGCCTTATCCCTCAACATCTCCAGTCTCACCTCGTCGCCCGCAGAGAGATAAGTG
>CAKMZR010000246.1 GCA_929200455.1 uncultured Alphaproteobacteria bacterium
GACGCCCCGACAACGCCGATCACGGGCTTGACGAACAAGAAGAAGCTTAAGGTTTTGAAGGTGGTTGTGTCGCAAGCTTTGGCGAGTGGTGATAGTGTAGAGTTTTTTGATGGAACGACTTCTCTTGGGAAGACGACATTGGATGCGCCTGTGGTGTTAGGAGGCAAGGTGACTTTGACTCTTGGTACGGCTTTGAGTGTTAACCGTGAATATGTGTTGACGGCGAAGGTGACGATTGCGACGGGAGCGAATGCGGGAACGAGTGGTGGGAGTACGTCATTGACTTTTACGTTGGACACGGTATCGCCTGATATTCCGGACACGCCTATTTTGAGTTTGGGGGGTGGTGTGAGCAAGGATGGGGTGAGTTACACGCGTTCTGGGGTGCCGACTTTTGAGGTGACGGGCTTGGAGACGGGTTCGACGGTAAAGTTGTACAAGGATGTGAGAGGGACATTGACGGAGATAGGGAGTGGTGTTGTGTTGCGAGGAGATTCTGTGCAGTTGGTAGCGAATTTGGGGGGAGAGGGAGATTATCATGTGGTTGCGCGTGAGATTGATTTAGCGGGTAATGAGAGTGAGTTGTCGTCGGCGTTGTCTGTGAAGGTTGACAAGACGGCGCCATTGAAGCCGACGTTGGCTCTTGAGGGAGAGTCGTCTGCGCGTCCGACTCTTAGGGTGAGTGGGGTAGAGGAGGGTTCTACGGTTATTTTGTATAGCAAGGCAGGTAATGGTGATTTGACGGAGATTGGGAGGGGAACTGCGACGGGTACGACGATTGACATTACGGTGCAGGGTCGTTTGCCGGAGGGCAAGAGTACGATTGTTGGTCGTGTTGTGGACATAGCGGGTAATGAGGGAGAGGTATCGTCAGATTTTTCTATGACGGTGTCGGTGAGTATATCATTGATTTTGCGTTCTGGTACGCCTGAAGGTTATGGTTATGGAGAGCCAAAGTTTGTGGTTGAGGCGTTGAGGGGGGACAGGGTAGCCATTTACAAGAAGGGAGGAGTCCGTTTGTCATCTGAGAAGGTGATAGGTTTGAGCGGCAAGGTATTTTTTGATTTTTCTGAGTTGACGAACGGGGGAGAAGTTTTGAGGGGGAATGAGCTTGAGGCTCGGGTTACAGGGGGTGATAAGAGTTCATCAGTGACGTTATCAGGTCTTGACACGGTATCGCCGACGCCTGTATCGAATTCTCTTACGGCGACGGTGAACGAGGTTTATTTGACTCTGACATTTGACGAGGCGTTGGGTTATGTATTGGACAAGTCGAAGTTTACGGTATCTGGTGGGAATGTGAGGTATGTGACTATAGATTCTGCTGATGCGACGAAGGTACGGATAGTACTTACGCTTCCAGTGACGGCGAAAGCGTACACGGTGGGTTGGGAGGAGGGAGCGATAGCGGACAGGGCTGGTAATGAGGTAGCGGCGACGAGCACGCCACTTGAGGTGACGGCGAGTGCGGCAGAGAGTGACACGACAGCGCCTATTTTGGCGTGGGAGGGATACAGTCCTGCGACTGCGAGTTCTCCTGAGTTTTATTTTCCGATTAACGTGGACGATGGAGTGGGAGCGTATACGGTGAGTATATATTTTAATGAGAAGTTGCAGACGGGAACGGCGAGTACGGCACGTCTTACGTTGGGAAGTGAGGGCAACATACAATTTTTCAGGTTGGGAGAGGATGTGCAAGGGATGGAGACGGAGACGTTGGTATTGGTGTCGTCAGCCCCGACTTTGAAGCAAGTATTGTCTACGAGTTTTCAGCTTTTTTGGTTATTGACGAAGCCGAAGGATTTTTTGGTTGAGGGAATGGAGTATCGATTGAAGGTGAAGGCGAACACGGTGTATGATTCTGGAGGTACTGGG
>CAKMZR010000247.1 GCA_929200455.1 uncultured Alphaproteobacteria bacterium
TGGAGAATTTTGTTTTTCGGGTTGGGGATCGTTTTTTGGATACGGATGCGGATGCCTATGGTTCGGATCACAGGGTTCAGGTTCTGATTTCTGGTGAGAATGATGAGGCGACGATATTGTCGGTTCCCTTGCAGGTGGTGCAAGTGGGCAAGGAGGCGGGTATGGATTTGAATGCGTATGTGCGGGATGTGGATTCGACGAAGATTTATGAGATTAAGGAGGTGAAGAAGAACGGGGTTGTGGTGGCGACGCCGAGTTTTGTGACTCTTTCCGGCGTGGGGGGAGCGGGAGATGCTTTTACGACGAACAACCGTGTGACCTTTTTGGGGACGGGAGCGGATGTGGGAACGTATGAGATTGTGTTTGGTTTTCGTGATACGGATAGTTTTTCGAGTGCATTTACGAAGGAGGTGAGTGTGAGGGTGAAGGTGGTGGCGTTGATTGACACGACGGTGATTCCTGATTTTAATCTTTCGTCTGTGGAGGTGAAGGAGGGGAATGAATTGACGACGACGGATTATGTGGTCACGGATGTTGCGACTCATTTGCCGGCGAATTATGTGTTGCAGGAAGGGTTTTATCGGGGGACGTATGGTTATGTGTCTGTGGTTTTGGACGGTGGGGGTACGGTGACGATGACCTATCACCTTGACAATGTGAACAAGCGAACGGATGCGTTGGGAGAGGGCATTTCGAGGTTGGATGAGTTTGACATTGATGTGGTGGAGAAGGCTTTGGTGGATGCGGGTGGGGGGGATGATGCACCGCGTTTGCCTGTATTGTTTAAGATTTCTGTGGAGGGTACGAATGATGCGCCGTTTGTGAAGGGAACGTTGGGAGCGAATTTGAATTTGACGACGGGTTCTACGCGGATTGTGATTGAAAAGAGTACGATTTTGAGGACGGTTGATGATGTGGACGAGGGTCACAGTTTGAGTTTTGACGTGACGGGATTGGGAACGCGTCGCGAGGGTTTGTATGGTTATTTGGAGGATCATGGGATTGGCTATCGTTACAGGGTTGATGTGGCGACGGATACGGATCCCAAGCGTGTGAGGCGTGTGAAGGCGTTGAAGGAGGGAGAGACGGCGACGGATTCGTTTGTGTTTGAGGTGAGTGATGGCAAGGGAGGGGTTGTGAATCAGACGCTTGTGATGACGGTGACGGGAAAGAATGACGCGCCTGAATTGTTGCGTGGCGACAAGAAGGTTTTGGTTCTTCGTTTTCTCCGAGGTCAAGGGGAGCAGACGAAAGATTTGACGGGCGACTATGTGTATGATCCTGAGGGAGATGAGATTGTGTACCGTCTTGTGGGAGAGTTTCGTGATTCGAAGGGGAATGCGGTTGAGGTATCGAACATAAGTTTTGATGAGGATTTGGGTCGTGTGAAGGTGTCGCCGTTTGCGGAGGTGGGCGTATACACGGCGCGTGTCTTGATATCGAATCCGTTACGGGATCCGATAAGTGATGATGGCAATGAGATTCAGGTGGTGATAACGGCGACGAGTGATTCTCGATTGGATCTTGAGGATGCTGATATTGAGAGGACGATAGGAGAGAATGACGAGAGTGTACCGACATTTTCGATAGGGAAGTCGATTTTGGTGGAATCTGGGGGTACGGGTTATGATCCTCAGCCGGTGAGTGTGACGAGCGGCGTGGGTCTTTACGGGACTTATACGATTGACAGGGATACGGGAGAGTTTTCGTACACGTTGAACAGGAACAATGCGGCGGTGAACGGTTTGAAGGCGGGAGAGAAGCTGGAGAACGAATTGATTACCTATACGGTTCGCGATGATTTTGGTTCTTTGGACACCCGTA
>CAKMZR010000248.1 GCA_929200455.1 uncultured Alphaproteobacteria bacterium
GAGAGGTATCATGGACTGTCGCGGGAAGAAGCCCGGGAGAAGGTCTTGGAGGAATTGGAGGCTTTGGGTTGTTTGGTGAAGGTGGAGGAGATAGCCCATACGGTTCCCAAAGGGGACAGGAGTGAAGCGGTGATAGAGCCGTATTTGTCGGATCAGTGGTTTGTGGATGCGGAGAAGTTGGCGGTTCCTGCGATAGGGGCGGTGGAGGATGGGGAGATAAAGTTTGTTCCGTCTTTTTGGGAGAACACATATTTTTCTTGGATGCGGAACATAGAGCCGTGGTGTATATCGCGACAGCTTTGGTGGGGACATAGTATTCCTGCTTGGTATGGAGAGGATGGAGAAATTTTTGTGGCGAGAAGCGAGGAGGAAGCGTACAGGCAGGCACGCGTTCACTATGGGAGAGAGGATGTGCGTCTTCGAGTGGATGAGGATGTATTGGACACGTGGTTTTCTTCTGCTTTGTGGCCTTTTTCGACCTTGGGTTGGCCGCAAGACGCGGATGGAGAGGTTTTGAAGGTTCATTATCCGACGGATGTGTTGTTGACGGGTTTTGATATTATATTTTTCTGGGTGGCACGTATGATAATGGCGGGTTATTTTGTGATGGGGGAGAAGCCGTTTCATACGGTCTATGTTCATGCGTTGGTGCGGGATAGTGAGGGTCGCAAGATGTCGAAATCGAAGGGCAATGTATTGGATCCTCTGGTGTTGATGGACAAGTATGGATGTGATGCTTTGCGTTTTGCTTTAGCGGTTCGTGCGATTCCGGGTCGTGATGTGAAGATAGCGGACAAAGAGGTGGAGACGGCGAGAAATTTTGTGACGAAGCTTTGGAATGTGTCTCGTCTTTGTGCCTTGAATGAGGTGAGGGTGACGACGGATTTTCCTGGTTCTGTGGTTTATGACGATGAGATTCATGTATGGATTTGTCGTCGTTTACAGGAGGTGGGGGAGGAGGTGGAGTCGAGTCTTTTGGGTTATCGTTTTGATAGGGTGAGTGATGTTCTTTATCATTTTTTGTGGGATGATTTTTGCGATTGGTATGTGGAGTGGTGTAAGCGAGGGGAGTTGAAGGGGGAGGTTTCTCCTTTATGGCGACAGGTGGCGGGTTATGTATTGGGAACGCTTTTGCATTGGTTGCATCCTGTGATGCCTTATGTGAGTGAAGAATTGTGGGTTTTGTTGGGTGGCGAGGGTGTATTGATGAAGAGGTCGTGGCCTGTTGTGGATGAGTCTTTTGATGAAGAGGTTTTTGAGTCTGTGAAGGGTGTGATGGAGATTGTGGTGGGGCTTCGAGGCTTACGTTCTGTTTATAGTGAAGTGGAGTGGGGAGGATTGAGGGTGCGTCCTTACGGGGGAGATAGGGTTGGAGGTGTGATGAGGAGGTATCGTGAGACGTTGTTGTCTCTTTCTCGTTTTGCGGATTTGGAGGTTGTGGAGGGTTTTGAGGGTATTTATATGGTGCTTTCGGATGGGAGTGGTGTTCAGAGTGAAGGTTTGAAGGACAAGGCTTTGGTGATTCGCGAGGGTCTTTTGAAGGAGAACAAGGCTTTGGACAAGGAGGCGTCGCGTTTGGAGTCACGTTTGAAGAGTGAAGGATTTTTGCAGAAGGCGTCTGCGGAAGTTGTGGAGGAATCGAGGCGTCGTTTGTCTGACGTTGAGGGGAAGCGTGATCTTTTGAGACGCAACATGGGGTTGCTGGGGGGTTCCTGAGCTGGGGGTGGCTGAGCTGAGGGTTCCTGAGTTGGGGGATTCCTGAGCTGAGGGTTCCTGAGTTGCGGGTGTCTGGCTTGCGGGTTCCTGAGC
>CAKMZR010000249.1 GCA_929200455.1 uncultured Alphaproteobacteria bacterium
CGGGACGTTTGGGTTCACTTGTTCTTTGGGGTCCGCCAGGGACGGGCAAGACGACGCTTGCGCGGATATTGGCGGAATCGAGCGGTATGGCGTTTGTGACGATTTCGGCGGTGATGAGTGGGGTTTCTTCTGTCCGTAAGATTTTTGAAGAAGCAGAGAAGCGTCGGGAGCGCGAAGGTGTGGAGACATGTTTATTTGTGGATGAGATTCATCGTTTTAATAAGGCACAGCAGGATTCTTTTTTGCCGAAGGTGGAGGAGGGTTTGGTGACTCTTGTGGGAGCGACGACGGAGAATCCGAGTTTTGAGATGAATGCGGCGATGCTTTCTCGGATGAGAGTTTTTGTGCTTCGGAGGCTTGACGAGGCGGCACTTTTGGGACTTCTTTCGCGGGCGGAGAAGCATTTGGGGAAGGAACTTCCCCTGACGGATTCTGCACGTGCCTTGCTGGTGAGTATGGCAGACGGTGACGGTCGTTATCTTTTGAACAGTGTGGAAGACATTAAGGATCATCGAGGTGATTTTCTTACGGAAGAGGGTCTTTTGGGGAAGTTACAAAGGCGGAGGCCGCTCTATGACAAGGGAGCGGATCATCATTACAATTTGATAAGTGCACTTCATAAGTCTTTGCGGGGTTCGGATACGGATGCGTCCCTTTATTGGCTTGCACGTATGCTTGAGGGCGGGGATGATCCTTTGTATATAGCCCGTCGTCTGGTGCGTTTTGCCTATGAAGATGTGGGACTTGCAGATCCTGAAGCCAGTGTTCAGGCTTTGGCTGCTTGGGATACATGGCACCGTCTCGGGAGTCCTGAGGGCGATATAGCTCTTGCCCATGCAGTGATTTATCTTGCGACGGCCCCGAAGTCGAATAGAGCCTACCGAGCACTGGGCAAAGCTCAGAAATCTGCGCGGTTGTCAGGCTCTCTTATGCCGCCGAAATCGATTTTGAATGCCCCGACGGCTCTTATGAAGCGTGAGGGTTACGGAGAGGGTTATGTCTATGATCATGACACGCCGGAAGGTTTTTCCGGAGGCAATTTTTTTCCCGACGGGTTTGAGGAGGAGCGTTACTATAAGCCGGTAGAGAGAGGATTTGAGCGTGAGATTAAGAAGCGTCTTTTGTATTGGGAGAAGTTGAAAGAGTCTTTTGGGCGAAAGGGTGGCAAAGGAGAGTCCAAAGGATGAGGGAGACAAGTCCGAGGGAGGCACTGATGAAGAAGGGGAGGGAGGAAGAGAAGTGGATGAGCGTGAATCCGCCAAGGGCGGGTCCGATGACGCGGGCACACGAGGAGACGGCGTGATTGAAGCCGAGGAGGGTGGCACTGTTTGCAGGATCGAGATTGATGAGGAGGGATTGTAGGGGCGGGGAAGCAAGAGCGATACCGGTACTCATGAGGAAGATTCCGGTAAGGAGGAGGGGTATGGAGGATGCAAGGGCGAGGTTGAGGGCTCCGAGGGTGAGGAGGGAAGAGGCGATCATGAGGGTATAGGATCTGCCGATGAGTTTTGTCATGATGCCGATGAGGACTCCTTGAGTGATGATGGCACAAAAGCCGCTTGCGGTGAGGATGAGTCCGACATCAACGGGTGAGAGGGAGAAGTATTGGGCACTCCAAAGGGCGAAGATGCCTTCGATGATGGTGAATCCGAGGGAGAGGCCAAGGGCTGTAAGGAGGAAGAAGGCGGTATGGGTGGTGGTGTGGGGGTTGATGCGAGGGATAAAGCTTTTGAGATTCTGGGGTGTATATTTCTGGTGTGTATGTTCAAGGTTTTGAGGATGGGTTTTGAGATGGTGGG
>CAKMZR010000250.1 GCA_929200455.1 uncultured Alphaproteobacteria bacterium
TGTGGTCCCGAGAAGGAAGTCTTCGTAGGGGTCGATGTAGGGGTCAGGGAGTGCGTCGAAGGAGGGTGTGACGATGGTTGTGGTTGCGTCTACAGTGACGGTGAGTGAGGATGTATAGGAAGTTCCTTTATTGTAGGCGATGACTTCGAGTGTGACGGTTCCGAGGTTGAGGATTTTGGAAAGAGAGATGGAAGTGGAAGTTTTGTCTGGAGCGATATATCCGGATCCGATGGAGAGTTCTTGTCCTTTGATTTTGATGGAGATGGTGCTGTCTTTGAGTCCTGTGACTTCGATGGAGAGTGGTTTATTTTTGGATCCTTGGGGGATGGTGGGTTTTGTATCTTTGAGTGGAGTTCCGTTGATAGCGGAAATGAAGAAGAGGACGGGGGGAGGTGTGAGGATGTCGACTTCTGTATGGACATTGTCTTTGAGGACGAGGTGGTTGTTGGCATTTTTGAGGGAGCCTTCGTCGAAATCGACGCGAAAGCGCGTATCGTCGGGTATTTGGGAGGGGAGTTGGATTTTGAGTTTGTTTTGTTCGACGGTGAAAGAAGCGGTGGTGAGACGGTCTCCGGTTCCGAAGAGGGAATTGAGAAGTTTCCCGGAGTAGATTTTGATGCCTGAATAGTTCTCTATGGTAAAGTTTTGGTTGAAGGATACGGTGAGGGTATTGAGTTGGGAGTCGACGACGAGGGCGCCCTTTGCGGGGTCGTGTTGGAGTTGGAGGGGAGAGGGGAGGTCACTTCTGCCGATAAGGACGGACATGGAAGTGTCTCTGAGGTTTGTGTTTCCGTTTGTGTCAGTGAGGGCATTGGCAGCAAAAATGACTTCATAATTGGTAGCGGTATCGATAGGACGGTCAAGCACGATGGTGACAATATTTTGGGAAGAGCTGGTGGTATCGATAAAGAGGTAGGTGATGACGGGTGCGGGAAATCCGATAGCTTTTCCCCGAGCTTCGATTTTGCTGCTGTCTACGGAGAAGATATTTCTGGGTAGGGTGATGGTGAAGGTTTTGAAGTCATTTCTGTCGATGGCGAGGGAGGGTCGATTGAGACTAAAGGTGGTTCCGCCGCTTCCGCCTCCTGTTCCTGTGATGGCGTCTGCTTCGGTGGAGAGGGTTTGAGTATTTTTGTTTCCTGCGGCATCAGTGAGAGCCCCTTGAGCGAACTGCACGAGGTATTCGCCGGTGTCTTTGATGGAATTGTCGAGAACGACGGTGACGGTTTTGTTATGTTCTGTGACGCTGTGGACGGCAAAAGAGATGGAAGTATTTTTTTTCACGACGGAGATGAGGGATTTGTTTATGGCGGAGATGTTTTCGGAAAGGGTGACGGTGAAAGTTTTTTTGTCTGGGTTGACGGAAAGGGCGTTGCCTCCGGGAGTTAGGGCGGGGGGAGTGGTATCGATGGTGAAGACGAGGGGAGGGGTTGAGGAAGGTCCTTCGCCGTAATTGTTTTGGAATTTGGCGGTGAGGGAATGGCTTCCTCCTGAGAGGGGTTTATCTAGGAATAGGTTGATGGGATTTTGAGAGGTCCCGACGTGTCCGGAGGCTATTTTTGTGTTTGTTTTGTAGAGGTTGACGGTATAACTTTCAAGTCCGTTGCTTACCATGATGCGGGGCGAGGTGCTTTTTGTGAGTGAGGAGGAAACGCCATCGAGAAGGGAGAGGGAGGGAGCGATGGAGGGGAGGGTATTTGAGCCGACGGAGACGGGGTCTGCTTCTGTGGATATGGGTTTATTTGGGTTTCCCCAGAGGTCGTAGAGAGCAGCAGCGTCGAAGGAGACGAGATAGTCT
>CAKMZR010000251.1 GCA_929200455.1 uncultured Alphaproteobacteria bacterium
GGAGGGTTTGTGGAAGGATGGTGGTGGTATTCGTTATGAGGGAATTGGGGGAGATGAGTATGTGGGTTTGGACTTGGTTATGGATTATTTCCGCGAGTGGTTATCGCGTGAGCGGGTGGAGATAGGAGTTTGGGTGACGGAATTGGATGTGGGCAAGGAGGGTGCGTCTGTGGGGGGTGGTGGAGAGGGAGAGGTATTGGATTTGCGTACGGGATTATCGCGGACGGTTTTTGTGAAGTTTGAGGGACGTTTGGAGGTATGTGGCGAGGGTATGTGGTGTCTTAAGACGTTGAGTATATCGGAGGCGTTGGATGGAGGAGAGTGAGGAGGAGCGTCATGCGCGTAAGATGTTGGCGAAGAAGCGGTTACGGGATCGTCAACTGGAGACGAAGACGGAGGAGCGTGGTTTATTGATGGTGCATACGGGTAAGGGTAAGGGGAAGACGACGGCTGCGATGGGATTGGTATTGCGAGCGTTGGGACAAGGTATGCGAGTGGGCATCGTGCAGTTTGTGAAGGGGGTTTGGGATACTGGGGAGCGACGTATGTTGGAGGAGAAGTTTTCTGGGAGTTGTGAGATCTATGCGATGGGAGAGGGATTTACGTGGGACACGCAAGATTTGGCACGAGATCGTGAGGCGGCACGGAAGGCATTGGATCGTGTGGGAGAGATGTTGCGTAGAGATTTTGACGTGGTGGTTCTGGACGAGGTGAACATTGTGTTGCGTTATGGATATTTGGGGGTATCTGATGTATTGGATTTGGTGGGAGGTCGTAGGGAGATGCAGCATGTGGTATTGACGGGTCGTAATGCGCGTCCTGAGGTATTGGAGGCGGCGGATTTGGTGACGGAGATGGTGGACGTGAAGCATCCGTACCGTAGTGGTGTGAAGGCACAGCGTGGAATAGAGTATTGAGGAGAGAGGGATGCCGAGATTATTATTGGTACTATTGACATTATTTTTATTTTTTTCGTGTGCGCCTTTGAGGAACGAGGTGTTGTGGCAGGAGAGTTTGATAGATTCGTCGAAGTTGGTATTAGAGAATTTGGTTACGGATGAGGATGTGGGTCGTAGTGTGAGGGATTTTCTGGAGAATGCGAAGGGGATATACATAGAGGTTGAGAAGGATGTTGTGGGATTTTTTGTGGGGGTAGAGGGAGGGAAGGGATTGTTGTTGGTGAAGGGGGAGGGAGGGAAGTGGTCTAGCCCTGCGTTTATGACATCAGGTGGGGTATCGCTTGGATTACAGTTTGGTGCGATGAGGGAGAGTTCGATAACATTATTTTTGACGAACAAGTCGTTATTGTCTGTGATTGAGGGACGTGGGGTGAAGGGTGGGGTGGGATTGAGGGGAGCGGTGGGCAGGGTAGGGAGCAGTGCATCGAGTGATGTGAGTGATTCTTTAGAGAATGACGTGGTAGTATTTGGACTGGGTTCAGGTATGTATGTTGGAGCGTTTGCGGGATTGGACGGGTTGAACTTTGACGTTGGAGCGAATGATAAGTTTTACAATGCGGATGGTGCGACCTTGCGAGGTATAGTGTTGGAGGGAGCGGCCCACAATGATGTGGCGGATGGTTTACGAGAGAAGCTGAATGGACTGACGGCGGGCTGAGTAAGTTTTGGGAGTCGACAAAGCGGGGGTGATGGGTTATTTTGAGCGGGGTGTGTGGGTTTATATATATATGGAAGAGGAGAAGACTGAGATGAGGGAAGTGAGATTGGCAGAGGAGTTGGTGGGTATAAGGAAGAGCAGGAGATTTGGGAGTTTGGGGAGTCTGGGGACAATGTCAGCG
>CAKMZR010000252.1 GCA_929200455.1 uncultured Alphaproteobacteria bacterium
AGTCATGTGCTGTGACGGCGAGGTCGAGATGAGATATATAGCCTTCGTCGGCTTGGGGTAAAAATTCATGGTATACGGAAGTTCCCCCGATGATCATGATGGCAGGCTGGGTGTTGTTGTGGTTTGTGAGGGCAAGTTGTGCGGTATGGAGGGCTTCTTCAGGGCTTCGTGCGATCTGGAGATGGGTATCTGTCTGGGGCAGAGATGAGTCTTTGAGGGATGAAGAAAGGATGATATTTGTCCGTTTGGCAAGAGGTTGGGGCAAAGAGTTCCAAGTGATACGCCCTAGAATGACGGGTTGATTGAGGGTGAGATGGCGGAAGACTTTCATTTCATGAGGGACACGCCAAGGCATGGTTCCTTCTTTTCCGATGGCATCATGTTTGTCGACAGCGACGACAAGGATGATGGGAATATGAGGTTTTTGTGTGTCTGTGGGTTTGCGTGTTTGTGGCATGAGTACCTGAAATTTCTCTAAACTAAATTTCTCTAAGGATATAGGGTGATTCTACCTTATCCAGAACGGTTAAGAAAGACTAAGCAACTTTTACGCCAATGTTGCGGTGAAGTCTGATGCGTATATTTACACGGCGATGGGAGCTTTTATGGAGGGCTGGGGATGGTAGTTTTCGAGATGGATATCTTTTTCTGAGAAGTCGAAGACATCTTTTATGAGGGGGTTGAGAGAGATTTGGGGAAGGCTTGAGGGTGTGCGTTTGAGTTGGGTTTTGGCTTGTTCTATATGGTTTTGGTAGAGGTGTAGGTTGCCGAAGCTATGGACGAAGTGGCCGATTTTGAGGCCGGTGACGTGTGCGATCATGTGGGTAAGGAGTGCGTAGGAAGCGATATTGAAGGGGACTCCGAGGAAGATATCCGCACTTCTTTGGTAGAGGTGGCAAGAGAGGGTGTTATTGATGACGCCGAACTGGAAGAGGCAGTGGCATGGTTGTAGTTTCATGAGGGGGAGATCTCCGACATTCCAGGCACTTACGAGGATGCGTCGTGAGGAGGGGTCGTGGCGGAGCGTGTGAATGGCTTGAGAGATTTGGTCGATGGTTTCTCCCTTGTGGTTTGTCCATTTTCGCCATTGGTATCCGTAGATGGGTCCGAGTTCGCCGGTATTTTTGTCGGCCCATTCGTCCCAGATGTGGACGTTATGTTCTTGGAGTTCTTTGACGTTGGTACTTCCTCGGAGGAACCAGAGGAGTTCGTGAATGATTCCTTTGAAGAAGATTTTTTTTGTGGTGAGTAGGGGGAATCCGTGGGCGAGATTGATATTCAGTTGGCCGCCGAAGACGGCGAGAGCGGGCGTGTCTGTTCTGTTTTGTTCGAGGACGCCTTCATGAAGGACATGAGAGAGGAGTTCGAGGTAATTTTTCATGTTGGGGAAGGGGAGGAGGGTGGATGAAGGTATGGTTGTGAGTATATATACATATTAATAATTTGGCTAGATTTGGGTTAAAATAGGTTGGGGATGTGAGATAAATAGCGTTCTCATTCTGAGAATCGTTGTGTATAGTGTTTAGATCGGAGAGGTGTGATAGAAGAGGGGGTGGGATAGAAGGAGGGAGTGGGATGAAAAAGGGGGAGTGATAGAAGGAGGGTGGGAACGGGAGAAGACAGAGTTATGAGAGAAAACGGCAAGAGTGCAAGGAAGAGATAGGAATGGTTCCGGTGATGATGTTCTCGGATGATCGGGTATTGGGAGAGGGTTTAGGAGCGCGGCGGGGGGGGTTGAGTCGGGGGGGGGTGAGGCGGGGGGGG
>CAKMZR010000253.1 GCA_929200455.1 uncultured Alphaproteobacteria bacterium
TGAAATCGCGATGGAGGGCGAGGACGCGTTCTTTGTGTTGGATATTCCAGAGTTCCGGCGGTTCTCCTGAGGAGAGTCCCATGTGGAAGTAGTTGGAACCCGTGGCCCCGTCGACGAGCAGAGTCTTTCTGGAACGGATGAGGTCTTTGAGGTTTTGGGCGTCCATCACGGAGGGGGGGGTATGTTTAGAGTGAGATTTGATTTTCTGAGGTGAGGACGGTTTTAATATCGTCGCGAGCACGGGGGTCGTTTTTATAGAGCCCCCCATAGTAGCGAGTAAGGGTGGCGACATTGGGTGTTTTGAGTCCTCTGAGGCTCATACATTGGTGTACGGCGGAAATATGGACGGCGACGCCGAGGGGGTGGAGTCCGTCTTCAAGAGCCTTTCCGATTTCGACGGTCATATTTTCTTGGGTTTGGAGTCTTTTTGCGAAGATTTGGACGACTCGCCCGAGTTTGCTCAGTCCGACGACTCTATTTTGGGGGAGGTAAGCAAGATCGACGAACCCGACCATAGGGAGGATGTGGTGTTCGCAGTGGCTAGAGAAGGGGATTCTCTGCAAGATGACGGGTTCTGTATAGTCTTTATCGAGGGAGAAGGTTTTGCTGAGGACGGCGACGGGGTCTTCGCCGTAGCCGGAAAAGAATTCCTGATATGCGCGATAGACGCGTTCAGGTGTTTCGAGGAGTCCTTCGCGGGATGGGTTGTCGCCGGCCCATCGGATGAGGGTTTTGACGGCATTGAGGACGTCATTTTTTGAGGGTTTGGTGTCACGAGAAGCGGCATCGATGGGGACGGGTTGTTTTTTCATGATGTATGGATCCTGATGTGGCTTGGGTTTGGGTTGTGTGGTGAATAGGAGAAAAGATAGGGGATGCTACGATATTGCAAAAGGAGCAAGAGGACTGTAAGTTGTTAGTTAGCAAATAGGAGAGGGTGGACGCAAGGTTTAATTTGCAGGAGGGGTGAGATATAGAGGAGAGGATGAGAGAGGAAGATGAGGCAACTGCCGAGGGATAGGGCTGGATTTGTGGAGGCGTTGGAGGGTTTTGAGGACTTACGTATTTTTAGTTATGGTTCGTTGATGTGGAATCCTGAGTGTGAGGTGAAGGATGTGAGGCGTGTGACGGTGCGAGGGTGGCATAGGGATTTGTGTATATATTCGTATCATTATCGAGGGAATCGACGTTTTCCTGGTTTGGTTTTGGGCTTGGCGAAGGGGGGTAACTGTCAGGGGTTGTCGATGAGGCTGTGTGGTTCTGAGAGGGGATTGGAGGGTCGCCGCGAGGATTTGCGTTGTCTTTGGGATCGGGAGATGCCTCTTTATGTGTATCAGCCGATGTGGCTTGAGGGACATTTGCCAAGTGGGGGGAGGGAGGATATGTTGGGATTTGTGGCGAGGAGGGATCACCGTCAGTATGTGAAGTGGCTTGATGCGGAGAGGCGTTCTTGGATTGTGAGACATGCGCGGGGTAAGGGAGGGTACAACACGACTTATGTGAAGAATGTGTTGTTGTTGATGCGTCGTTTGCGGATAGGGGATCGGGGTTTGGAGAGTGTAGGATTGAGATGAAGGAAGAGGAAATGGAAGTACGCGTGAAGGTGACGCCTGTATTGCGGCAGGAGTGGTCTCGTTATGTGCGAGGACTTTCTCCTTGGAAGCGTGAGTGGTTGTCGCTTCGGGGAGGTGGGGAGGGAGGATGTGATAAGGGGAGCGGGGGTGTTTTTTTGTACAGTGAGTCTTTGTCGGGGGGGGCTGGTG
>CAKMZR010000254.1 GCA_929200455.1 uncultured Alphaproteobacteria bacterium
GGATGTATTTTGGGTTCTGGTGATTCTGCGATGGGTTTGGCGGAGGCGGCTTCGAAGGTGGAGGGTGTGGGTCGGATTTTGTATTTGCGTTCTGAGGGATTGGAGGGTGGATTTGCGGAGGTTGAGGCGCCGGTTCTTGCAGGGGTTGTGCGGGATCGGGGTATGGTGGGTGTGGTGGTATCTGCGACGACGTATGGAAAGAATGTGTTGCCTCGTCTTGGAGCGTTATTGGATGTTCAGCCGTTATCGGATATTACGGGGGTGGAGGCGGGAGGCATTTATGAGCGTCCTATTTATGCGGGCAATGCGGTTTTGAGGGTGAAGAGTCGGGACGAAGTGGTGTTGGTGAGTGTGCGTGCGACGGCTTTTGAGGATGCGAAGTTGGGGGAGGCTTGTGAGATTGAGAAGTTGGATGTGGATTTGGGGGATTGGGGTGGACGTATTAGGTTTGAGGGATTGGATAGGGCGGAGCATGATCGTCCTGAATTGACGACAGCGAAGGTTGTGATTTCTGGGGGTAGGGGGATGAAGTCTGGGGAGAATTTTGTGTTGTTGGAGCGTGTGGCTTTGAAGTTGAAGGCTGCGGTGGGGGCGTCGCGTGCTGCGGTGGATGCGGGATTTGTGTCGAATGATTTGCAGGTGGGGCAGACGGGGAAGGTGGTGGCTCCGGATGTTTACATTGCGGTGGGGATTTCGGGAGCGATTCAGCATTTGGCGGGAATGAAAGATTCGAAGGTGATAGTGGCGATAAACAACGACGAAGAGGCTCCGATTTTTCAGGTTGCGGATTATGGTCTTGTGGGAGATTTGTTTACGGTATTGCCTGAGCTTGATGCGGAGTTGGGTTGAGGGAGTTTTTTTGCTTTGATGAAGAGAGTTTCGGTTGTGGGAGGGGGTCAGATGGGATGTGGGATCGTTCATGCGTCTGCACAGCATGGTTACGAGGTGGTTCTTTTGGACAAGGACGACGAGAAGTTGTCTTGTGCGTTGGGTTTGATAGAGAAGAATTTGGGACGTCAAGAGAAGAAGGGTGAGTTGACGAAATTGGAGGTGGAAGAGACGTTATTGAGGATAGAGACATCGAGAGATTATGGGAGTGTTGAGGGTAGTGATCTTGTGGTTGAGGCGGTGTATGAGAGCGAGAAGGCGAAGGGAGAGGTTTATGAGGGTGTGCGTCAATATTTGGGGGAGGAGACGATTGTGGCGAGCAACACGTCATCTTTGTCGATAACGCGTCTTGCGAGTTTGAGTGGCATACCGGATAGGTTTGTGGGCATACATTTTATGAATCCGGTTCCTCTTATGCGTCTTGTGGAGATGATTCGGGGTTTGCAGACGAGTGATGAGACTTTTATGAGGGCGGAATCTTTTGCGTTGTCGTTGGGGAAGACGGTGACGTTATCGGGAGATTTCCCGGCATTTATCGTGAATCGCGTGTTGTTGCCGATGATAAACGAGGCGATATACATATTGTATGAGGGGGTGGGCACGGTGGAGTCGATAGACACGTCGATGAAGCTTGGAGCGAATCATCCTATGGGACCGCTTCAGCTTGCGGATTTTATAGGTTTAGACATTTGTCTTTCTGTGATGCAGGTATTGTACGAGGGCTTATCGGATTCGAAGTACCGTCCGTGTCCGTTATTGGTGAAGTATTATGAGGCGGGCTGGCTTGGTAAGAAGTCTGGTCGTGGTTTTTATGATTACAGTGGAGATGTTCCGGTTCCGACGCGTTAGTATTGTGGTGTGTGGTTTGGG
>CAKMZR010000255.1 GCA_929200455.1 uncultured Alphaproteobacteria bacterium
GGGGTGTGGGGGGAGCGTGGTTTGCGAGTGATCTTGGGGGTCGTGATCTGACATTCTTTTTTGCGTTGTTTATTTTATTTTTGGGTGTGAAGATGGTGAGGAAGGGTTTTGGGAAGACGTTTTTTGCGGTTCCCGAGGGTTTGATGTTGTTATTTCGGGATGTTCGTTTTTTGAGGTCTACGGTTCCGTTTGGGATAGGTTTTGTTTCTGCGATGCTTGGAGTGGGAGGAGGTTCGATGACGGTACCGACATTGACGGGTTATGGTAAGGAGATGGTGCGGGCAGTAGCGACTTCGTCAACGTTTGGGTGCGTGATAGCGATTCCGGGAGTTTTGACGTATATGGTGACGGGCTGGGGTCGAGAGGAATTGAACGGATATGTGCATTTGGGCTATGTGGATGTGATGGGATTTTTGGTGGTGATGCCGGTTTCGATACTGAGTGCACCGCTTGGGGTCTGGTGTGCCCATCGCCTTTCAGGGGAGAAGTTGAAACTTTTTTTTGGTTTGTTTTTGTGTTTTGTGGGTTTGAGGATGCTCTACGCGATTTTTGCGTGATTTTTTTGGGGTGTAGAGCTCTTGGAAGGCTGAGAGTTCTTCTTCTGAGAAGGTGTGAGCGAAGGTTGTGACGCTGAGTTCGTCATCGACGGTACTTTGCTGGATGGGTTTGAGTTTGAGTCTGGAGAGTGCGAAGTTGAGGGCGGGTAGGTTTGGAGGGATGTGGTTGACGGTGAGTGAGAGGGGGATTTGGTGTTGTGCACTTTGGGCGATGAGAGGGGCGATGAGACTGGAAGCGATATTGAGTCGTTGATGTTCAGGATGGACGATGATGCGTTCTATGAAGATGAAGTGGGGGAAGTTTTGGGAAAGGATTGAGAAGAAGGGGTGGGTGAAACGTGAGGGTGTTTGTATGGCGATGGCGAAAGCGATAATTTCTGGCCTTGCTTTGGAGGTGGAAGCGACGAGGATGTGGGATGCGTATTGATTGAAGTAGAGGAGTCTTGCGTTTGAGAGTTCGCCGGTTTCTTTTTGGAAGGAATTGTTGAGGTCGATAATTTGGGATGACTGGGTATTTGAGAGGACTTGTTTGTGTTCGTTGAGGTTGTCGTAGACGAGTTTTTTTTTGTTCATGATGAGGAGGCGAATGATTTGAAGCGTTTGAGAGTTTTTGAGAAGAGGGCGTGTTCTTCGAGTCTTCTTTCGAGGAACTGGAAAGTTTTTTGGTATCGATGGCTTGTATCTTGAAGCCAGAAGAGGGTGGTGACGGAGAGGATGGCGAGGGAGATTTTTCTTTTTGACTGGGCGGAATTTTCTTGAGGTGTGGATGAGGTGTCTTCTGCGAGGTTCCAGAGTCTGTCTACGGAGGAAGCGGCGATACGGGAGAGGATATGTTTTCGAGAAGGCAGGGCAAGCCAGATGAGGGATTGTCGTTCTGTTTCTTTGTGACTGGCGAGGAAGCGTGCTTCGATAAGTTTTTGGATTCGCAGGGTTGTTCCCATGGTCTTCCATGGGAGTTTGTTTTTTGCGACTTCCATGGCGATATCATTTTTTTGAGCGATGAGAGCGAGGGCATCTGGTATTCCGTCCGGGCATATTTTTTGGGCGTTGAGGATGGAGAGGGTATGTTCATGCCACCCGTCGAAGGGTACGGAGAGGTAGAGATTTTGGACGAGACTGTTTTCTTCTGTGGAGAGGGGCTTGATGAGTGTCATGATGGGAAGGGTTTTAGGGAAGTTTGGGCCAGGGAGAGTAGGG
>CAKMZR010000256.1 GCA_929200455.1 uncultured Alphaproteobacteria bacterium
TCTCTTTGGGTTTGGCGACGACGCCATCGGCTTCAGTGGTGAGGGAGATATTTTGATTTCCGGCGAGGTCTTGGAAAGTTCCTGCATCGAAGGAGACGAGATAATTTCCGGTATCGGCGATGGGGTTGGTGAGTATGATGGTGAGTATATTATTGGTGGAAGTGACGGAAGTGACGGCGAGATCGACAGAGGTTCCTTGTTTGCGGACATGAACTTTGTTTTTGACGAGGGAAGAGGGACTGATATTTTCAGAAAGGGTGACGGTAAGTGTTTTGTTGTCTGCGTTTATGGTGAGGGCGTTGCCTCCGACAACCAATTTGGGGGCTGTAGTATCGAGGGTAAAGGTGAGGGGAGTGCTTGTTTGTGTTCCTTCGCCTGCTGTATTTTCGAATTTTGCGGTGAGGGTATAGGCTTTGTCGGTTGTGAGTGCACTGAGTGTGAGTGTGAGATTGCCGCCGGTTCCGAGGACTCCTGATTTGATTTTGTTGTTGTCTTGGTCGTAGATATTGACGGTATAGCCTTGGACGCCGCCGGATACGGAGATGCTTGGCGTGTCGTCATTGATGAGGCTCCCCCCGCCGACAAGAGCGATGGAGGGAGTCTCTTTGGGTTTGGCGACGACGCCATCGGCTTCAGTGGTGAGGGAGATATTTTGGTTTCCGGCGAGGTCTTGGAAAGTGCCTGCGTCGAAGGATACGAGATAACTTCCGGTGTCGGCGATGGGGTTTGTGAGTACGATGGTGAGTGTATTGTTGGAGGCGGTGACGGAAGTGACGGCGAGATCGACAGAGGTTCCTTGTTTGCGGACATGGACTTTGTTTTTGACGAGGGAAGAGGAATTGATATTTTCTGAAAGGGTTATGGTGAGTGTTTTGTTGTCTGCGGCGATAGCGAGGGCGTTGCCGCCAGTAACCAATTTGGGGGCTGTAGTATCGAGTGTGAAGGTGAGGGGAGAGCTTGTTTGTGTTCCTTCGCCAGCAGTATTTTCGAATTTTGCGGTGAGTGTGTAGGCTTTGTCGGTCGTGAGAGCGTCAAGGGTAAGTGTGAGAGTGCCGCCGGTTCCGAGGACGCCTGATTTGATTTTTGAGCCACCCTCATAGATATTGACGGTATAGCCTTGGATTCCGCCGGATACGGAGACGCTTGGTGTATTGTCATTGATGAGGCTTTCCCCTCCAACGAGTGCGAGAGTGGGCGTAGCGGTGGGTTTGCTGCCGGCGGATGTGGAGACGGTATCGGCTTCTGTGGTGAGGGAGATATTTTGGTTCCCTGCGAGGTCTTCGAAGGCTCCGGCATCGAAGGATACGAGGTAATCTCCGGTGACGGAGATGGGGTTTGCAAGGACGATGGTGAGTATATTATTGGCAGAAGAGACGGAAGCGATGGCGAGATCGACGTTGGTACCTTGTCTTTTGACGTGGATTTTGCTGTTGACGAGGGCGGAAGAATTGATGTTTTCGGAAAGGGTGACGGTGAAAGTTTTTTTGTCTGCGGCGATGGCAAGAGCATTGCCTCCTGTGTTGAGAGCGGGAACTTGGGTATCGAGAGTGAAGGAGAGGGGCGTACTTGTTTGTGTTCCTTCGCCTGCATTATTTTCGAATTTTGCGGTGAGTGTGTAGGCTTTGTCGGTGAGTGTATCGAGGGTGAGAGTGAGTGTGCCGCCGGTTCCAAGGACGCCTGATTTGATTTTTGAGCCACCCTCGTAGATATTGACGGTATAGCCTTCGACTCCGCCGGATA
>CAKMZR010000257.1 GCA_929200455.1 uncultured Alphaproteobacteria bacterium
CCACAAAGCCTTCACCAAAGGTAATCTTTATATTATGAGAACCAACATCATCGTTCCTAGCCGTCGCATCAAATTTAATATCCCCTCCATCTACTCTCAGGTTGCTGTACCCATTATAAACAGTCCCAGAGATACCATAGGTTGGGGTTACTTTAACTGTCAACGCACTTGCATCCAAAAGCACAACGTCCGCACCAAAATCTATAACGACTGGCGTACTTACTGCTTCAATATTCCCTGCATAAGGATTTGTGTATGAAATAGATACAACCTTTGGTGCCGTTCCCGATACAGGAGTCTCAAGCACCGTACTCCCCGTAAAGGGTAAACCGTCATTCCTATAGGTATCACCACCATCAGACACCCCGCCCGCCTCAAAGGTAACCTTGTACTGCTTGCTGCTCTCAGTCGGGTTTGTCAAACGGACATTCACAAAGTGTCCTGATGTATCTGCACTCGCCACAGACACAGCAGTTCCGTCCCCATCTTGCACCTTGATCTTGCTCATATCATCCACCCTCATCTTTTCACTAAAATAGACCTTTATAAGTTTTGAACCCACAACAAGACCCCCGCTCGTACTCGTGTCCAAAGTAGGGACCACCAAATCTACCTTTTCAGTCTCAGTCGTGAGAGCCGTAGGAGAAGTCCCAGTCTCACCATCATTTTTCACCGCATCAGGGGCAAGATTCACCCGATAGGCAGACCCAGAAGCCAAAGTGCCATCCAAGAGTGAGATCGTTAAACCCTTGCCGCTTACGGACACATCAACATCAACATCCACTTCCGTATAGCCAGAGCCCACCGCATCCTTCTTTTCTATGGTAACCGCATCTCCATAATAGCCAAGCTTAATATTCTCCTTAAAATTCACCCTCAATGTGCGAACATCCACAACCTCCAAGTTGTTCGAAGAAGATAAAGATACATCACCGACCGCAGAATTTGCATCTCTAATGTTACTATCACCTAGATATATAAAATCATAGGTAATCGCATTGTTTTTATTGGCATTTGTACTCACATCCGCAACCACGCCTGCTGCTACAGTCGCTCTATAACGACCACCTTTGGTCAATGCCTCACTCAACGTAAAACGTGTGAATATCTGATAATCGCTAAATGCAGCTCCGACAGAAAAGGTTCCGGCAGACGTTTCTTGTCCTTCTCCATCTACACTATAAAACTTAAAGTTTGCCGCTACGCCCTTCCCAGATACAAGTGTTATTTTTTCATCCATTTTAAAGTATATTGCAAAGACAATACCCTGAATCGAAATGCTTATATTTTCGGGTATAACAGAGGGGGGGGTGGTATCGCTTGAGGCCGCTGTTGCCGTTACACTAAGGACCGTAGTCTTTGCCGCAACCTGATTGCCGGCGAGGTCCGCCACCGCCCCCTCCGTCCATTTCACCGTGTAGGCTATTGCCGTGAGTGGAGCCGTGAACGTAATCTGCACCTTCGTAGCATCACTCGGAGCAAACCGGATCAACTCAACAGTTCCACCCGTCACCGTGAATTTGCTGGTATCTATATAAGCAAGAGTTTCATTAAAAGTTAATGTCAGGTATATCTTATCCACTGTGGCTGTGAGTGGATTTGAAGACACCGCTTGCGGTGCTGTGGTATCAAGATCAGACAGGGTCAAAGAAGTACTTGTATCTGTCCCTGCATTCCCGTCCTTAATTTTCGCCACAATCACATCATTCTTTGCCACGCCTCCACCTACAG
>CAKMZR010000258.1 GCA_929200455.1 uncultured Alphaproteobacteria bacterium
GTCTTATGGACACCGTCATCAATAGCCTCAAAGAACGTAGAGATCGCGCCCGTCTTGGGGGAGGACAAAAACGAATCGACGCCCAACACCAAAAAGGAAAACTTACCGCTCTTGAGCGTATCCACGTCTTAGTCGATGAAGGCTCTTTCGAAGAATGGGGAACCTTCGTCGAGCACGACTGCCGAGATTTCGGCATGGAAGAACAACTCATACCAGGCGACGGCGTCATCACTGGACTCGGGCGAATCAATGGCAGACGGGCCGCCATCTTCGCTCAAGACTTCACCGTCTTTGGCGGTTCCCTCTCCCATCGACATGCAGAAAAAATCTGCAAAATTATGGATAGAGCCCTCGAACTCAGAATTCCCGTCATCGGACTCAACGACTCTGGCGGGGCTCGTATTCAAGAAGGCGTCTCTTCCCTCGCAGGATACGCAGAAATCTTTCAACGAAACATCCTCTCTTCAGGCGTCATACCCCAAATTTCTGTCATCATGGGCCCTTGTGCAGGAGGGGCCGTCTACTCTCCCGCCATCACCGACTTCACCTTCATGGTCAAACAATCTTCCTACATGTTCGTCACGGGAACAGACGTCCTCAAAACCGTCACCGGCGAAGTCATTTCCCCGGAAAAATTAGGCGGATCACACACCCATACCCACACATCAGGCGTCGCCGATGCCGCTTTCAATCACGACATCACAACCCTCCTCATGGTCCGAAAACTCCTCACCTTCCTCCCAGACTCTTGGAATAGCCCAAATCCTACCCTCAACTCTTCCGACAGCCCCCATCGCAAAATTCCCGCTCTCAACCACATCATCCCCAAAAATCACCAACTCTCCTACGATATGCTCGGCGTCATCAAACACATCGTAGACCACGCCGAATTCTTTCCCATACGCGAACACTTCGCACCCAATATCATCACAGGATTCGCTTCCCTCAACGGCGAATCCATCGGAATCGTCGCAAACCAACCCCTCTCACAAGCCGGCTGCCTCGATATCAATGCTTCGCGAAAAGCCGCACGATTCGTCCGCTTTTGCGACGCCTTCAATATACCCCTCCTCACCCTCGTCGACGTACCAGGATTCCTACCCGGCATCGACCAAGAATACAACGCCATCATCACTCATGGTGCTAAACTCCTCTTCGCATACGGCGAAGCCACCGTACCCAAAATTACCGTCATCACCAGAAAAGCTTATGGTGGGGCTTACGATGTCATGGCCTCAAAACATCTCAGAGGCGACATCAATTACGCTTGGCCCTCCGCAGAAATCGCTGTCATGGGGGCAGACGGAGCCGTCAATATCATCTTCCGACAACACCTCAATGACCCCAAAAAAATCAAACAACTCTCCCAAGATTATCGAACCACCTTCGCAAACCCTTTCAGTGCCGCACAAAGAGGATTCATCGATGACGTCATCTCTCCCGAAGAAACCCGCATAAGACTCATCCGAGGATTCGCCTTCCTCAAAGGAAAACAACTCTCAAATCCCGAAAAAAAACACGACAACCTTCCCCTATAACATTATTCCCCCCACCCCTCAAAAACACACACTCTCACACCCACACTCTCAAGACCACCCCGCACAAGACCCCTACAACCACGACCCATACCCCACGTCCACAACCATGCACTTTACCGCCTCAACCCACAGCACACACACACACGACCACCACCATCCCACCCTCGCCCACGCGGACATCCTCTTCCTC
>CAKMZR010000259.1 GCA_929200455.1 uncultured Alphaproteobacteria bacterium
GCTCAGGATAGTGCAAATAAAAATACAATAATAACCTTTACGGTTGGAGTGGAGAGTACGTCTGCTGCTAGTAGGTTGAATCTTACTTTTGGGGAAGGTTTTGTCAGCAAAAAGAATGATCCTTACACATGGAATAAGGGATCTAGCCACAACTCTGGACAATTTGGTTTACTTTCTGGCACATCATGGACAAAACCTTCTTCCTCTGAGGATGATGACGGAGGTGATTTGCTAGGCTTAGGCTTCACAAGCGATGCTGATTACGGCTTCTAGGCGGGGGCTGGGGTGGGGGCTCCTCATCGGCTCGGCCCCATAGAAAAGGGTGAGAGGGAAAGAGACGAGAGGGCAGAAAAGCGTCAAGCCCTCACCCGAGACTTCGTCGGATCATAGTGCGGAAACGGAACAATCGTCGCCTTCACCCTCTTCTGATGACCGTCAAGCTTCCCAATCTCAACTTCCGTCCCCAATTCCGTGTGGGCAACATCCACCTGAGCCAAAGCAATGTTCTTCTTCAATATAGGAGAACGTACAGCACTCGTCACCGTCCCTATCTGTGGCCTCCCAACATGAACACAATCCCCATGAGCAATCAACTCATTACCCTCAACCTCCAAACCCACCAATCGCTTCCTCGGATGCTCCTTCAAACGCAATAGAGCATCCTTCCCAATAAAATCATCTTCCTTGCTCTTCAGCGGTACCGTAAAACCTATACCCGCCTCAAAAGGATCGCGTTCTTCGCAAAACTCATGACCATAAAATATCAACCCAGCCTCAATCCGCAACATATCCAACGCCTCAAAACCCAAAGGCTTCATACCATAAGGCTCTCCCGCCTTCCATAAAGCCTCAAAAACCACCCCCGCATCTTTGGGATGACACCAAACTTCATAGCCCAACTCACCCGTATATCCCGTACGCGACACCACCACAGGAACCCCCTCATCATCCCCAATCCTCCCCACCGTAAAACGAAAACATCCAAGCTCCAAAATTGTCGACCTCTGAGGACACGTCCAAATCACATCCTTCAATATCTCTCGACTATTCGGACCCTGTAACGCCACATTGTGAATCTCATGCGTACTCGATCGCACACTCACCCGTAGTCCCTCTCTTTTCGCAACCTCCCTCATCCACTCAATGCTATAATCATCACCCCCAACCCACCGAAAATTATTCACATCAAGACGCATCACCGTACAATCATCAACCATCCCCCCATGCTCATAACACATCGCAGAATACACAACTTGTCCCGTCGATAACTTCTTCATGTTCCGCGTCGTCACCATCTGCATAAGACGCTCCGCATCAGGACCCGTCACCTCGCACTTCCGCAATGCAGACAAATCCAAAAGTACCGCATTCTCCCGACACGCCCAATACTCCTCAATCGGACCATTCTCAGAAAAACAATTCGGCAACCAAAAACCCCGGTACTCCACATAGTCCCGAGTCATACGGGAAAAATAAGGATGGAAGGCAGTTTCAACAGTCATTTTCGGCTCCGATTGAGGGGTCACTCTGTAAGCTACTGAACGAGAAAATCGCTCCGTAGACGCGTAAGTTCGAACATGTATGTCCGAAGGCTGCCAGCCGTTCGCTGGACTCGTATCGTCAGGACACGCAGATGATACACATACCAAATCCGTCAACGCACGCAACAAAACATAATCTCCAGGACGTGACCACGGCTCATCAAAATACATCACTCCACCATCAT
>CAKMZR010000260.1 GCA_929200455.1 uncultured Alphaproteobacteria bacterium
ACTGTATGTATGGAAACTTAAAAGATTCAGACAGACCAGACGGGCAAGGCCTAAGCTAAGTTGTGGGGGATGGTAAGGTCAAGGGATGGTCCAGGCCACAAACTCGCGAGAGCGGGGCCGTGGAAGCGGTAGTTGGTATGAAGGGTGGGGTCGGATGTTCGAATCATCTCGGCGGCACCATTTTTTTTTCTTGAACTGATTTTGCGGTTACGGGATTTTATTATTATTATGATTTTGCGAGGACGGATATCATTTGATGAGTTGAGGGTATTGGTGGATGACGGGAGTGTGGACACGGTATTGGCGGTTATAGTGGACATGCAGGGACGTTTGATGGGTAAGAGGTTTCACGGCAAATATTTTTGCGAGCGAGGTTGGGAGGGAAGTTTTTGTTGTAATTATCTTTTGGCGACGGATTTGGAGATGTACACGGTACCTGGTTATGCGTCGAGGGATGAGGGTGGAGGATTGGGAGATTATGAGATGAGGCCTGATTTGGGTACCTTGAGGTTGATTTCGTGGTTGGAGGGAACGGTGATGGTGATGTGTGATTTGTTTGATGCGGGGAGTGGTGAGGAGGTTATGTATTCGCCGCGAGGCATATTGAGGAGGGTGGTGAAGTTGTTGGCTGATGAGGGATATGAGGCGATGGTGGGAACGGAGTTAGAGTTTTGTTTATATGAGGGAAGTTACGGTGAGAATTTCCGTCGGGGATATGAGGGTATGGAGCCTGTGAGCGGGTATAATGAGGACTATCATATTTTCCAGACGACGAAGGATGAGGGATTGCTGAGGAGGATACGGAATGAGTTGTATGCATCTGGAGTTGACATTGAGGGAACGCGGGGAGAGTCTGAGAGGGGACAGTATGAGTTGAACATGAGTTATGGGGGTTTGATGGAGAGTGCGGATGTTCATACGTTGTCGAAGCATGGAGTGAAGGAGATGACGTATCGGGAGGGTTTATCGTGTACATTTATGTCGAAGAGTGGCACGGAGAGGGAGGGGAGTTCGTCACATATTCATCAGTCATTGAGGGGATTGGGTGGGGAGAAATTATTTTATGATTCTGGGGGACGTTATGGAATGTCGCGTTTGATGGAGTCGTATGTAGCGGGCTTATTGAAGTACGGTTGTGAGACGATATATTTTCTGGCGCCGTATGTGAACAGTTACAAGAGGTTGCGTAGTAATAGTTTTTGGGAGAATGGTATATCGTGGAGTGTTGGGGGACGCAATTCGAGTTATCGTTTGTGTGGACATGGGGGTGAGGGAGTGAGGATAGAGTGTCGTTTGGGGGGTTCGGATATGAATCCGTATTTGGGTTTATCGTCGCAGTTATTGAGTGGATTGAGCGGAGTGAGGGAGGGTTTGGAGCTGGGGTGTTCGTTGGAGGAGAGGTTGGAGTGCGGAACTAGAGGAGTGAGAATTCCGGGGACATTGTATGAGGCGAGGGAAGCGTTGGAGGGATCGGAGATGTTGAGGAGTTATTTGGGAGATGGTGTAGTGGATCATTATGTGAGGAGTGCATCGTGGGAGCTTGAAGATTTTGAGCGTGTGGTGACGGACTATGAGTTGCGGAGGGGATTTGAGCGTGCCTAGGGGTGGGCGTATGAGGGGTGTGGACAGGGAAGATGTGATCGGTTATAGTTGCGAGGGTGCGGGGGTGGGCAGAGAGTAGGGGGTGGCTAGAGA
>CAKMZR010000261.1 GCA_929200455.1 uncultured Alphaproteobacteria bacterium
ATCCACCACCGCTCCCTTAGTCCATGCCACCGTGTAAGCTTTTGCCGTGAGTGGATCCGTGAGCACAAGCTGTACCTTTGTAGCATTGTTCGGGTCAAACCTCACAAAAGCTAAGTGTCCACCCGTCACCGTGAATTTGCTGGCGTCTACATAGCCAAGGGCTTCATTAAAAGTCACCGTCAGATATTTATCGTTCACCGTTGCTGTGGGAGAAGAACTTGTCGGTGCTGTGGTGTCGAGGTCAGATAAAGTCAAAGAAACGCTTGTATCCGTCCCTGCATCTCCGTCCTTAATTTTCGCCACAATCACATCATTCTTTGCCACGCCTCCACCTACAGACAATTCAGAAAAATCAAAAAGAACTTTGCCACTCGAACCCACCACTTTTTCAGCACTCACACGGGTTGAACCTTTATAGATTGCCACCGTATCACCTGATGTCGCCTCCACCAAAAACTTAGGCTTGCTGTAGGCATAACCGTCAGGCGTACCCGAACGAAGACCAAGAGACACATCAGGTGTCAATTCCACAGAAAGATCATCTGACACCGCTCCCTCATTGCCTGCGGCGTCAATCACTTTCGCCACAATCGTATTCGCACCTACAGAAAGACTGCTTGTGGGCACGATGTCTATTGTTATGCCTGTGGCCGTTCCCTTGCCTATTTCAGTCAACTGACCATCGCTCGCTTTGCTGTAAATAATCACTTCCGCACCCGCTTCTACTCCGCTCACACGAAAAGTCGGGGTTGCCGTCACCGAACCCTGAACCGCCACTGTCGGCTTGGTTGGGGCCGTGGTATCCACCGTGAAGGTCACCGCCGCACTCGCGTCACCCTCGTTGCCTGCGGCATCCACTTCTTTTGCGACTATGTTCGTTACGCCTTCAGCCAAAGCACTTGCAGAAGCCACCGCCACCTGAACAGATGTCCCGCTCAAGACAACCGCTGTGCCTATCACCGTACTGCTCCCACGAATGTACAAATTCACAGTCGAACCCGTCTCTACGCCTGTGATATTAAAGGTTGGTGTGTCATTTTTCGAGTATGTGGTGCCGCTTTTGGTTGTCCCGCCAACCAAAGCCGCATTTGGGGCGTCCGGAGCCGTCGTATCAAGGGTAAATGTCAAAGCCGTACCTGCAGAACTCGTCCCCGCCTTCGCACCCGTGGCAACCGTCACCTTTGCCGTCAAGCTGTGAAGCCTGTCCCCACTCAAGGCCGTACTCAGAGTCAGAGTCACCTTAGCACCTGACGCCACAGGAGCGTTCAAAGTTGTTGTTCCAAGGGAAACATTCCCATCAAAAAACTCTACGCTGTCGCCGCTTACCAAGGCTTCCGATACAGTCACCTTCAGAATCTTAAGCTTGGTGCTTTTTGTCAAGCCCGTGATCGGCGTTGTCGGGGCGTCTTCATCGTACAACTCCACCTGCTGAGGAGGAAGAGGGCCTGTCACCTCCACTACCGTCACCGTCACATCATGGCGTGCTTCTCCCCCAAAAGCATCCTTCGCTACCACCGTAAAGCTATACTCATTACTCGAACCATGAGCAGGAGCTGACGTCTTCCAAGTCACAGCACCACTCGCAGAATCAACATCAAACAAGTCCGCGTTCGTTCCCTCAAGAGTATAGGTCAGGGTATCTCCATCCGAATCGGTTGCTCCGTAGGTGCCGA
>CAKMZR010000262.1 GCA_929200455.1 uncultured Alphaproteobacteria bacterium
GTACTTACACAGCATACAGTTCATCAGACCACGACCCTCGTCAATCTCTCGAAGACGCTCCTCAAAAGTATCCAATACCAAATCATGATCCTTCAAATAGCCTGCTTTCAAAAACTCTACATTCTTATGCCTCGACGCAACCCTATCCACCGCATCATAAATTCTCTTTATCAATATACCCGTAAACAAAAAATACGGAAAAACCAATACCCGCTCATATCCAAGACCCATCGCCTTCTCAAGACCGGCCTCCACCAAGGGAAATGTCACCCCCGAATAAGCTGTCTCTGCCCAACCAAAGCCCATACCCTCCCACAAAAATCTCGTCACCTTCGACACATTGCTGTTCGCATCCGGATCCGAACTTCCTCGACCCACCACCAACAATAACGTCGACGCCATCTTCTCCTTATCAAAAACATCATCCCCCAAAGCCTCCGCGATCCGACATTTCGACGCCTCTATCAATTTCAAGTCAATCGACAACTCACGACCAAAGTCTATCCTCAAACCATGCTCCTCCCCGTACGACCTCAAAACAGACGGCACATCGTTCTTCACATGACCCGCCGCAAACAACATACCCGGCAGTGCCTTCACCCTCTTCACTCCACTCAACCTCAGTCTGTCCAAGCCATCCCTTATCACAGGACGCGCAAACTCCAAAAATCCATACTCCGTCGGAACACCAGAAAATCGTCGCTGCAATCCCTCAGAAAGCAAACAAAACTCCTCCACAGCTCCCTCATCCCGACTCCCATGACCACAAATCATGATACCAAAATCACTCACTCTTCTCTCCTTCTCCCTCAGATATTACATCACTCCACAATCCCTCCTCCGCGTCGTCTTGCGTCACATACTGCGTAAGCGGCGTCACATTCCTAGGAAGTGCACTGTAACTGCTCCGATCGTCATCCTCCACCGCAACGCCCTCACGCAACACTATCCTATACACCGTAAATGTCAATCCAAGCACCAAAAACACAAACAACAATACCAGCAAACTCTCTCCCCCAAATCCATTCATCGCAAATCCCGCCGCAAGCGGACCCACCATGCCTCCCACTGAATTCAGAAATACCAACGTCGATGCCGCTCCCAATACCTCCTCCTCGTTCAGACGATCATTCGCATGAGCCACGTTCACTCCATAAAGCGGCAACACTGCAAAACCCAATATAAACATCACTACCCACACCAACCAACCCTCTCCTCCTCCAAATAATCCCCATGATACCATCATAAAAAGTAGAACCACCATCACACTCGCCACCAACAACGCCAACGCCACCACAATACGCCTGTCCACCAAATCCGATAAATAACCCAAAGGATATTGTCCCAAAAATCCTCCCAGCTGATACGACAACATCGTAAGGGCCACAACTGACAACAACAATCCCTCTTGACTAAACATTATCGGCAACATCGTCCCTATGTTCACAAGCAAAAATCCAACCAGAAATCCCGTCGTCACACTCACCGGAACTCGGCGAAACAAAAGTCGTGCTGACATCCGTACCGGATTTGCCAACGGAGGAGCAGGCTGAATCGTCAATAAAATAGAACTCGATGCCAACGCCAATAAACTCCCCACAAACACCAATACCTTACCGTCTCCCAAATCTCCCACAAAAAATAAAAATATCTGTCCCAACGATA
>CAKMZR010000263.1 GCA_929200455.1 uncultured Alphaproteobacteria bacterium
CCTTTACTGTGGACACGACGGCCCCTGGAGCTCCGGTTTTAGGTTTTGACAGTGGATTGAATGTGAACAGTGTGGGGGGAGTGAAATACGCGAAGGCGAGCAGTCTTATTTTTACCTTTAGTGGTTTGGCGTCAGATGTGAGTGCGGGAAGGAAATTGTACTTGAAGGCATCGAATGGCAATTTGACTTTATTGCAAACGACTATAGATGGAGATGACGTGACGGTAACGGGTAGTAATTTTGATACGGACGGTACTTATACGGTTGTGGGCAAGGTTGATGATCATGCGGGCAATGAGAGTGCGGAATCGACGGCGTTGACCTTTACGGTGGATAGGACGAAACCGACCTCAAGTTCTGTGGTTTCGACGGTAGGCAAAGGGTACATTGAGCTTACTTTTAGTGAAGCTATTATTTTTGCGGATATATCTAAGTTTACGGTCAAGGAGGGAACGACGGGCCAAGTAGTGCGGAGAGCGGTTGTGGACACGGCGAATCCGACAAAGGTAAAGATTTTTATGAGAACTTTTGCGACAGAAGCATCAAAAAACTACACTGTGGAGTGGACTAAGGGAGCGGTGGCGGATAGAGCAGGCAATGAAGTTGCGGCGAAAGGTGCTACTGCCGTGACAAAGAATGCGGCTCCCTCCACGGACAACACAGCACCAAAATTTGCTTTTATTGAGTTTAGTGCATATTCAATTGTCCTTATTTTTGATGAGAAGCTTAAAAACGACAAGACGGGTGTGACGAAAACCAACATCACGCTGTTTACAGTCAACTCAAGCGGAACAGAAACGTCTGTAACTTTTAATATGGACATTAGTAATGTGGCTTCGAATGAGCTTCGAATAATTTTTGACCCGAATCTAACGGTGACGAATGGTACTCATTACAGGTTGAAGCTGGCGGCAGGCACTGTTGAGGATGCGAGCAATAATGATAACGATGCATTTACTTATAATTGGATTCAAGGCGGTGCTGTGAAGTTGGCTACAGACGGCTTGACCATTGTGGATGCCAATACCTTACGGGTGAGTTTTGTACGTGATATTGAGGAAGGGATTTATAAATCTATCGTCATAGAGAAGAAGATAGAGGGTGGCTATGAGACTGTATCGGGAGGTTATACGACGTCGATAACCGGTAAGGTTTTGACGATCACGACAGAAAATCCTTTGGAGAATGATGCCATCTACCGTGTGAAGGTTGGCAAGTGGACAGTGCAGGATAAGGATTTTGATCGTTTTTCTGCAACTGATTTGACGACTGAGGAAGAGGAGTATGATATTCTCCCGCCTGAAGTGGATACGACACAAGGTAACGGTATTGCCGCGGGTGATAAGCTGATTAAGGTGTATTTTGATGAGGTGATAAAGCTTGGTTCTGGCAAGACTTTGGCAAACGAAGTGACGGTAAAAGAGACTGATGGCACGACTGTAGCGATAACGAGTGCAGTGGTGAAGGGGAATACATTGCAAATTGTCACGACATCTCCGTTGGCGAGCAGCAAGCAATACAAGGTGGAAATCAACGACGGAGCGGTGGATGATGGATTGGGAAATGCGATCTCCGGGACAAGTGGTGTGACGACGACTACATTGGATACACCTACTGCAGGTAGTGGTCCGGTTGTGAGCA
>CAKMZR010000264.1 GCA_929200455.1 uncultured Alphaproteobacteria bacterium
GGGTTGTGAGGGAGGTGTGGGCTCTGGTGGGGGAGGTGGTGTAGGAGGAGATGGTAGCGGTATGGGAGGAGTAGGAGTTCCGCCTGTACGGGATCCGCCTATATTGGTGAACGGAGGGGATGCTCTGAGTTTTGATGGTGTGCGAGGATTATTTTTGGTAGAGTTTAGTGCTGAGGTTCGAGAGGTTGGTGGTTTGGACTTGGGAGGTTCTATTTTTGTGAAGGACGAGTTTGGGGAGGTAGTGTTTGGTCCATCTGATCGTGAGGGGGTTGAGGTTCGGGGTCGATTTGTAGAGATAAGGTTGCGAGAAGGGGTTGAGGTGGTTTCTGGAGGGTATAAGGTCTTGATAGTGGGAGGTATTCTTGAGGATTTGGATGGTCAGGTCTTGGGTCGGGTGGAGACGAATTTTGTGGTGGTTGTGGAGGAGTTGGATGGTGAGGGTGTGGATGGGGAGGGTGTGGATGTTGGAGAGGGTGAGGTTATTTTGGCATTGGTTGATGATTGTGCAACGTGTTCTGAGGAGGAGTGCGAGGAATGTGAGGTGTGCCTTGAGGTTGAGGGGGAGTTGGTAGAGGGTGAGTTTTGTTGTGGTGATGTGGATTTGGTGGGTATTGGTGATGTGGAGGGAGAGTTTTTGATTTTATGAGGCTGGGGGCAAGATTGGAGTTGAGGGGAAGTTGATGGGGATAGTATTTTGGGGCGAGGAGTTTTGTTCTTTTGTGAGTCCTGTATTGCTTGGGGTGAAGAGGATGGGCAGTATAGTTTTTGAGTTTTCTTCTTTGATGAGACCTTCGGAGGTCATGCGGAGGTAGGTTTCGATCATGGTGACTCGCTCTGCGGCGTTGAGACTGAGATGTTTGTAGGAGAGGTGGAGTCTTCTTTTTGTACTTGCGAGCCATGTTCCGAGGGAAGAGCAAAGCAGGAGCAAGGCGGCTTTTTCAGCAAGAATGAAGAGCGTACTTTCAGGGAACATCTGGTGATAAAAAAGGATGATTACAACAAAAAAAACGATTGTGAGAGCGGAAATCATCACATAGTCCTTAAATTGCCTCTCTGCTTCTTTCTTGTATTCTTCCTTACGTTTTTCCCAAAAGCGTTCGGAGGGTTCAATAGTTTTTTGGACATTTTTTCCCCCTTCGTTTTGTAGCAAAAGAACAATGTCGAAATGAGCTTTTTCTTTTGCCAAATCTTCGGCAGTTTTCCCTTCTTTGTTTTTTTCTTTCCATTTTGCATCATTTTCGAGAAGGGATATAACGATATTTTTATGCCCCTCTTGGCTGGCAACCATGAGCGATGTCCAGCCTTCATTATTTGCCTGATTGACCTCGGCCCCTTTTTTGATGAGAAGCTTGACAACGTCTTTATGACCATTCTTGCTGGCAAGTATGAGTGCTGTCGTGCCATCATTGCTTACATGATTGACGGTTGCAGCCTTTTCGATCAAGAATTGGACTGTGTTTAGTACACCATTCTGACTTGCTAGCATAAGAGAAGTAGTGCCATCACTTCTCTCTGCATTTATATCAGCTCCTCGCCTGAGGTACTTTTCGATTTTATCGATATCATTCTCATTACTTGCCTCTAATACGAAGCGGTTGAATGCTTTTAGCTTCTCTTCTAC
>CAKMZR010000265.1 GCA_929200455.1 uncultured Alphaproteobacteria bacterium
TGATGTTGATGACGAAGGTGAGTACGGTATGGTTCCGTATATCTGAGCCTGATGCGAGTCAGGGTTTATTTCAGCATGCGGGAGCTTTGGATCGGAGTTTGTTTTCTGAGGCATTGTCTGAGGAGGGTTTGCAGGGTGATTTATTGGTTCAGGCGGACGTTGGGGTGGGAGAGCCTGAGATTATACGTCCGTCCTCGGGAGCGAATCAGGATTTGTTGCCTTTAGACTTGGAAGAGGGAGAGGGTTTTGACACGACGCTAGGAAACATAAGTCCATCTGAGATTAGGTTGTTGCATAATTTGGCGGATCGTCGTCGTCGGATCGTGGATCTTGAGAAGGAGTTGATAGAGCGAGAGTCGTTATTGAGGGCGGCGGAGCAGCAGTTGGAGGATAAGCAGAGGCGTCTTGATGAGATTAAGGGAGAGATAGGTCAGTTGATTTCACGTTACGACAAGCAGAAGGAGGAGGAGAATGCGCGTCTTCGTTTGATCTACAGCAACATGAAGCCGAAGGCTGCGGCGGCGATTTTTAATGATTTGGATGTGGAGACGTTGATAGGGGTATTGCAGGATATGAGTCCTCGCGTGGTGGCACCGATGATAGCGGCGATGAATGTGGAGAAGGCGCGTCAGTTGACGCAGGAATTGGCGGAGCGTCGTGCTATTGACAGGCTTGCACTGGAGTAGGTAGAGTGCTGTTGTGTAGTGGTTGGGTAGAGTTTTATGAATATGAGAGAGGGTAAAGAGTCCATGTCGCGTGGCTATGGAGAGAGTATATTATTGCCGAAGACATCATTTCCGATGCGAGGTCAGTTGCCGTTATTGGAGCAGCGTTTATTATTGAGATGGGATCAGATGGGGTTGTGGGGTTTGATACGTGAGAGGTCTAAGGGACGAGATAAGTTTATATTGCATGATGGTCCGCCCTATGCGAATGGTCACTTGCATATGGGACATGTGATTAACAAGGTCTTGAAGGATATTGTGAACAAGACGCGTCAGATGGGGGGATATGATGCGAACTATGTGCCTGGTTGGGACTGTCATGGTTTGCCGATTGAGTGGTTGGTGGAGGAGAGTTTTCGTCGTGAGGGACGTGAGCGATTGTCGATAGATGTGTTGGAGTTTCGCGAAGCGTGTCGCGCATCTGCGGATCACTGGATCGGGGTTCAGTCTGATGGATTTCGTCGTTTGGGTGTGTTGGGAGACTGGGAGCATCCGTACAAGACGATGACGTATGAGGCGGAGGCGTTGACGGCGAAGGAGGTGGGTAAGCTTTTGCTTTCTGGATTGTTGTATCGTGGGGTGAGGCCGGTACAGTGGTCTGTTCCTGAGCAGACGACGTTGGCGGAAGCGGAGACGGAGTATGAGGATCATGTATCTCGTACGGTTTTTGTGGGTTATCGATTTTTGGAGGGTAGGTATGAGGGTGATGAGGTTTTGATTTGGACGACGACTCCGTGGACATTGCCTTCAAGTCAGGCGGTTGCGTATGGGGAGGGTATGGACTATGTGCGTATTCGGATTGATGGTTTGGGGGAGGTTGGATTGAAGGGATCGGAGGGTAGGGTTGTGTGGTTGGCGTCATGTTTGCGTGATCGTTTGGTGGAGGTTTTGGGC
>CAKMZR010000266.1 GCA_929200455.1 uncultured Alphaproteobacteria bacterium
CATCGCCATCACCAACGACTTCCCGACCCTAAATCCATAATTGCCACTCGTTGCCCGACCCACCACCTCACCATCACACAAGACCGCATTCGCTCCTATCGCATCCACTTCACTATCCAAAACTTCAAGCGTCACCAGCTTCAAAGGGACACCCTCTCTCTTTTGCTCAAGAAGGGCCTCCTTCCCCCTAAAATCTCCATTCTTCTCCATCGCAATAAAACGATCCACTCCCGATTCCCACGCCGTGTATTCCGTCGAAAACTCCGTACCTATCATACGATACGACTTCTCAATCCTCAAAGAATCCATCGCACGCATCCCAAACGGCTTCAAACAGACATCATCGCTCGATGCCGACATCAACGTATCAAATACATGATTCTGCATCGAGATCGGATGATGCAACTCCCAGCCCAACTCCCCCACGAAATTCACTCTCAACGCCAAGACACGCGACAAGCCCACATCAACCTCACGCCCAGACAACCACGGAAAAGACTTATTAGAAAAATCCGCCTCAGAGACCCTCTCAAGCAAGGCTCGACTCTTCGGACCCGCCACCACAAGAACCCCATAGCTCTCCGTCACATCCTCAAGAATAACACTCCCGTCTGACGGCAGATGACGACACATCTCATCATGATCAATCCTCGTAAAACCACCCGCAGACACAAGATAAAACTCCTCGTCCCCCACCGTGTAAATCGTAAACTCAGACAACACAGAACCATTCCGCTCCAAGCGATGGGCAAGACCCACTCTTCCCTCTCGCGGCACGCGACACGCAAAAAATTCTTCCAGAAAATCTCGCGCTCCAGCCCCCTTCAAACGCACCTTCGCAAAAGACGTCATATCAAGCAACCCCACATGCTTGTGCACATGCATACACTCCGCTCCCACCGTATCAAACCAACCCGCTCGACCAAAAGACCAATCGTCCTCTTGCGGCGTTCCCTCAGGTGCAAACCAATTCGGTCGCTCCCAACCAAATTTTTGTCCAAATACCGCTCCCAATGCCTTCATACGATCATAACAAGGCGACATCCGAAAAGGACGTGCCGCCGCTCGCTCCTCATTCGGGTAATGCACCGTAAACATATTCCTAATCGCTTCCGCATTCTTCTTCAACGCATACGGCTTCGTCGCATACGTACCATATCGCCTCGGATCCAACGACAACATATCAATACTCGGCATACCTTCCACCATCCACTCCACAAGCTGCCAAGCCGCCCCTCCCGCCATCGTCACCCCAAAACTATGACCCTCACTCAGCCAAAAATTCCGTAAACCCGGGGCAGGACCCACCATAGGATTGCCGTCCGGCGTGTACGGAATCGCTCCGTTGTATACCTCTTTCACCCCCACCTCCCCAAAAATAGGAACTCGGTGAATCGCAGACTCAATATGAGGCTCCAAACGATCCAAATCTCCCTGAAACAACTCATACTTCGCATCATCCGCAACACCGTCAGGATAACAACACGGTGCGTCCTTCTCATACGGACCCAACAACAAGCCTCCCGCCTCCTCCCTCATATACCAAGAACCAGAC
>CAKMZR010000267.1 GCA_929200455.1 uncultured Alphaproteobacteria bacterium
CAAACGCATGGTACACAATAAAAGAACAGACCCAAACTTCTCACTTCGTCGGATACACCCAAACACAATGCTCCTCCTCCATCATCGCACTTGTCAACGAAAATCTCGAAGTCGTCAACCTCCTCAATCCAGGTGAAAAAGGCTACGTCGTCACAGAAAACACCCCCTTCTACTCCACCTCAGGCGGACAAGAAGCCGATCACGGAACCATCTCCCAAAATAATCATACCCTCTTCAACGTACACAATACCACGCAACCTCTCAGTGGCCTCATACTCCATCACGGCACCGCCCAACAGCAAATCTCTCTCTCTCAACACGTCCTTCTCCATATCGACACCCACAGACGTGCCCTCCTTTCTCAATACCACTCCGCAACACACCTCCTCCATGCCGCCTTGCGTCACCACCTCGGCTCCCACGTCAGCCAAAAGGTTCCCTCGTTTCCGATACACACCTCCGCTTCGACTTCTCTCATGATAACCCCCTCTCAAACGAAGACATCCTCGCCATCGAACACTTCGTCAATGAACAAATCCTCGAAAATCATACCGTCTCCACCACCATCACCTCACCAGAAAAAGCTCGCGAGGCAGGAGCCCTCGCTCTTTTCGGCGAAAAATATGGCGAGCAGGTCCGTATGGTCTCCATGGGCCCCAAATCTATCGAACTTTGCGGCGGAACCCATGTGCCGTCCTCCCTCCACGTCGGAGCCTTTGCCATCACAAAAGAACTCAGCGTCGCTTCAGGAATCCGACGCATCGAGGCTCTTGCCGGCAGACACCTCGTAGGTCTCATACGCTCTCAACAAAGCGAAATCTCATCCCTCAAAAACGCCTTCCAAAAAGAACGACAACAACTCTCCGCCCAAAATCAAAACCTCTCCCAACGCATCGCCTCTCTCGAAGCCCTCTCCAATTACGAAAAAACACTCATCAACGGGAAAAATATTATCACCCTGCCTCTCCATAATATCGACCCAAAACATATGAAATCTATCGCCGACACCATCCTCGAAAAACACCAAGACGCCGCCGTCATTATCGCCTCTTCCCAGAATGAACGTGCAACCCTCGTCGTCGCTCTTTCCGATTCCCTCACCCAAACCTTCTCTGCCGTCAACATCATCAACCTCATCGCCCACAATATCGGTGCACAAAAAGGGGGAGGACGCCCTCACATGGCTCAAACAGGAGGCAAAAACCCAAACGGTATCCCCAATAGCTTCAATGACTTCCTAAAATACTTCCAAGACCACCCTACTGGTGAATAACACGTCCCATTCCATCCAGTATCGCCTCGTGCATCATCTCAGATAATGTCGGGTGCGGGAATATTGTGTGCGACAGCTCATCTTCCGTCAGCTCACCGCTCATCGCTATCACATAACCTTGAATCAATTCCGTCACCTCAGAACCCACCATATGTGCTCCCAGTATCTCTCCCGTCTTGTTGTCCACGACCGTCTTCACAAATCCATCCGTGTCTCCAAGAGCAACCGCCTTCCCGTTTCCACCAAAAGAAAATCTTCCCACACGCACA
>CAKMZR010000268.1 GCA_929200455.1 uncultured Alphaproteobacteria bacterium
TTTTCTGACGAGGAGACGAGGGAGGTGAAGGAGAGATTTTGGGGGTTATTTTCGGGTATGGAGATAATTCCGGGCGTGGGTACGAGGAGGTCATTAATTTGTGCGAGGGAGGGTTGATTGGGGTTGATATGGGAGGAATTGAGTCGGAGCCAGGCGACGTGAGGGAGGGGTCGAGGATTTTGTGTGTCCCCTGTATTGACCATGACGGCGGATTCTTTATCTCCGAGGACGAAGTCTGTTTTTATGGAGACTCCGGTGGGTTTGAGGAGGGTATTGACGACATTGAGGCTTGATTTGTCTTGCGGGTTGAAGTGGGAGGGTTGGACTTCTGAGAGGGGGTCTGCGAATACGAGGAGGGAGCCGCCTCTGAGGAGGTATTGGTCGAGGGCGTAGATCATGCGAGGGGGCATGTTGTTTTTTGGGTGTACGAGGATGATGAGGTTCCAAGATTGGTTGAAGACATCTTCAGGATTGAGGATGGGGTCGAGATTGAAGAGGTCTGAGGCTTGTTCAAAAGCGATCCAAGGGGGAGAGCCTTGGGTTCTTCCTGAGAAGTCGGGAGCCCCGAAGATGGGCAAGGGGGATATGACGCCGATTTTGGGTTGTTGTTCTTGTTGGGTTTGGGCGATGATTTTGACGATATCGTATTCTATGAAGGGTTCTCTGTCTGGTTGGAGCAGGGGAATGACGCCCTGGGGAATGACGCCTTTGGTTTTGTTGTTATTTTTGGGTTCGGTGGGTTTGACGGAGATTCCGACATAGACTTTGGAATTGTCATCAAGGGGTATGCCTTTGAGTCCATTTTTGAGGGCGTCATCTTCGGAAGCGTCGAAGGGGAGGGGGTTGACGAATTGCACGGAGAGATTGTCTCCGCCGAGGGCGTCGAGTTCTTTGAGAAGTCCTGTGACGCGTGAGGCGAAGAGGGCGTAGGAGGGGGAGAGTTCGTTGAGTTTCTGGGAGTAGTAGAAGGTGACGGTGATGGGTTTTTTGAGGTTTTTGACGAGTTTTTCCGAGCTTGGCGAGAGGGTAAAGATTTTTTGTTGAGAGAGGTCGATGCGAAGCGGGGGTATGTGTGAAAGGGCGAGGTTGAAAAGGGCGAAAAGGACGAGGACGGCAAGGGCTGGGGCGAGGGAGGGTAGGATGGAGAGGGGTTCTTTTCGTCTGTGGGCGAGGGCGAGGGCCGTGAGGGCGAGAGCGGCGGTGATGAAGGAGAGGAAGAAGAGGAAGTCGTGGGCAAGGAGAATGCCTTGGGAGATGTTGGTGAATCGGGAAAGGAGGCTGAAGGAGGTGATGAAGGAGAAGATTTCGGGAGGGAGGAATCCTGCGAAGACGTGGTTGATGATGGGGGCTCCAAGGGCTGTGAAGAAGAAGGAGAGGGCAACGGACAAGATGAAGGCGACGGCTTGGGATGAGGAGAGGGCAGAAGAGAGGGAAGCGAGGGCGAGGTAGGCTCCGGCGAGGAGGGCGGCCCCTAAGAATCCGGCAAGAGCAACGCCATTATCGGGTTCGCCGAGGTAATTGATGGTGATCCAGAAGGAGAG
>CAKMZR010000269.1 GCA_929200455.1 uncultured Alphaproteobacteria bacterium
CCACATCCGTTGCCATCGAACAGCTGTCAAGAGCCTCTTGCACCTTGTACTTCTTCTCCGTGTCCTTCATGCAAACCTGTAAAGATTTCTTAGTGCCAAGATCATCATTGTAGTACATCTCAAATTGGGCATAAGCATAACTGCCCACCTTCACCGGATTATCCAGAACATCCGAGCAAATCTCATAATCAATCACCAAGGCATAAAATTTCTCGCTATCCAGACAGTTCTCTTTCCTCGTTTCACGCCCATTCTCAAAGTGAATTTTCCGCTTTTGCACAAAGACTTTCTTCGCCGCCTTGTCCGTGCGAAGTTCACACGTGTCCACCTTAACCCACCAGCTCTTGCCATTATTCTGACAACCCCTCACTTGCGTCGTCTCGCCGTTCAAAGTGTAGACAAGCTTTTCTTGTTCCTTCGTAAGACCTGTATCGTCCTTCACCGCCACGCAACCCTCACCCGTACTCGTGATGGGGACAGACGCAATCGTTGTCGCCACATCACAGCCTCTCGCTTCCACCTCTTCTCCCTTGTGATTCCGATAAACCAAAATCGCCTTCGGATAGACCTTCAAACTCGCAATGTCCACCCTCGGACTGCAGGTGCTGATCTTTTCCGTCATCAAATAAATGTTACGATCATCATCATGACAACCCGTCACCGGAACCTTCGTGCCTCCCACAGTGTAATAGTATCCAAACTGTGCCGTCGCTTCTCGTTTGTCCACATCCAAGCTTATCGTGCATACATCATAATCTCGTTTCAACACATAACGCGTATTCGTATCTTCACACGTACCCTCGCTTATGACACTACCACCTTTAATATTTTGCGTCTTCGATTGCTGGACTGCCACGCCTTGATCATAATCAAAACGTACACTACAACCGTTTGTCGTCTTTGTGACTGTCTCCCCATTCCCACTCTCGCAACCTTGAGCCTCGTACGTCGTACCCGCCAACACATAAATCTTACGCGTGAACTGTACGTCCACTCCGTTCACCTTCCTTATCGCACATCCGTCCGCTGTATCCTCAATGGCGACCGACGTCGCCTTTGTGGAAGGTCCACAACCCCTCACTTGCACCCGCTCGTTATTCGTATTCGTATAGACCAACTCAGTCTGCGGAGTCGCCCGGTTTGAAGCCAGATCAATCTTTACCGCACACTCACCCGTCTCTTCCACTATCTTAAAGAAACGATCCGCATCCGCCTGACACGCAGACACCTCCACCTTCGTTCCTTCCTTATCGTAATACCACTTGAACTGGGCTTGCACGAGACCCGTACCTTGATTGACTTTGTCCTCACACGCATAGCTTTTCACCAATTTGTACCTCGTCGAGGAGTCACCGCACTCACTCGTATCCGTCACTTTGCCGTCTTCCATCGTGATGCTTTTCGTCTGCTGGATCGCAACCCCTTGAGCCATATCCACACGCACCTCACAACCATCTGTCGTGATCTGTACGTCGATCTTCGGGTCTTTGTCATTACCTGTAGGCGGCTTATACGACGTAGCATCACTCTTACCC
>CAKMZR010000270.1 GCA_929200455.1 uncultured Alphaproteobacteria bacterium
GACTACGGATCAGGAGGTTGGGGGTTCGAGTCCTCCCGGGTGCGCCACTCTCTCTCACGACTGATTCGATTGTAACAAGCTGTGGTGCCTTGGTCAATACCTATGGAGGTTATGCGGCATTATTTTTATGATTGGTTGTTAAGCTCTTGAACGGCTCCTAGCCCATTAAACACAAAAGGTCGCCGAAGCGACCTCTCGATACCCACTGAAAATACAACAGTTTCAGGGTATCAGATGATCCCTCTAAGTCAAGAAAAAAAGATGACTTTGAGAACGCTTTTTTACGTCCTTGTGTGTTCTTGAAAAATTGCCGTACGCCTCCTTGGTCGAAAGGACGTGCATCATGTGTCGTAGCAATATCGATACGCTCTCTCTCGCCAAACAGCGAGCAGAACAGTTTGAAGGTCTTCCCGGTCGTAAGGGAAGATTTGATATCATCAAAGCCCTCAAAGCCGTAGGACAGGACTTCGGTTTCAACAAAAGCCTCATCGCTTATCTCGAACTCGTCGTCTCTTACACCCGGGAGGACGATTGGAAAGGAAGGGATACTCTCCCTATCGCTTGGCTTTCTGTACAAGAGATCGCAAAGAAACTTTCCTTGAGTACGCGGCAAGTCAATCGCATCGAAAAAGACCTTGTCTCTCTTCAAGCTATCGCCCTACAAGACTACGGGAACTATAGACGGTTTGGAAAACGCGATGAGGAAGGAAGTGTCCAGTTTGCCTATGGCGTCGATTTGAGACCTCTTGCTTTGTTGTGGGAAGAACTCACCTTCAAAGTCGAGATGCAGAAACAGAACGATCGCTTGTGGAAAGAAACTCGCTACGCAATTTCAGGACTAAGACGGCAGATAGGAGATATTGTCCGTTCTGGTCACGCTGTGATTGTCGATATAGTAGACGAGGTGATGTCAGATTGTGCAATGACGGCTCGCATTGGTCAAAAGACGTCTCTTGATGACCTCAAAAGCATCTTTGAGACCCTCCAAAAATGGCTTGAAAAACTCATCAAAGCCCTTGCGGATAACATGGCAGAAAAAACGCCGTTGCAGGGCAAAATGTCAGACGGGTGCGACACTCATGTCAGACACCATATAATACCTACAAACATTGAAGAAGTAGTGAGCGGCTTCGGGGATAACCTTTGTCACAAGGTTCGGCATCCAGTGAGTGAGAGCGACCCGCCCATCAAAGGCGAGGGGAGCGACTCGCTCGCTCACAATCATAAACGGCAAAAAGAAAACTCACTTGTGAGATGTGGCAAAGGCTCACCTCCTCCACTTCCTCTCATCGTTCAATCTTCGTCACCAAGAATGAAGGCACTTTTAGAAGAGGAAGGAGCTCTTGACAAACCCACTATTGACCAAATCGTGAAGGCTTGTACCCGTCTTGCTCCGAGGTTAGGAGTGAGCGTGCCTCTGTGGCGTGAGGCGAATGGTCATCTCAACAGTTTTGGGGCTTCCCTTGCCCTAATCATCATCGATAGCCGTCACTATGCGGGACAAATCCACTCGCCTGGTGG
>CAKMZR010000271.1 GCA_929200455.1 uncultured Alphaproteobacteria bacterium
GTATCATTGTCTGTACCACCAGAAAGCGTATCTGTACCCAAACCACCACTCAGAACGTCGTCACCCGCACCACCATTAATAGTGTCGTTACCCGCACCACCGACCAGAATGTTAACACCAGACGTCCCGTCAATAACATCGGCAAGGTCAGAACCTACAGCATGCTCAATACTCAACAAATTGGCCTGTAAATTATTCCCTTCTCGCGTACGAACTTCCCCTGATCCAAGATTAATATTAAAACCTTTACTTTGATAACCCGCCGCTAATTCAAGCTTATAACTGACCGTATCGCTCCCGTCATCACCATGATACGTATCAACGCCATAAAGCGTATAATCAACATCTCCAGCGCCAGTATAGAGCGTAATCGGATCATAATTACCCACAAAAACGTCATCACCATCACCACCATACAGAGTATCATTACCGACACCACCATACAGAACGTCAGCACCTAAACCACCATACAGCGTATCATCGCCAGAATCTCCCTTAAGGGTGTCAGCACCTACACCACCATAGAGAATGTCGCTGTCCCAGCCACCCGATAAAGAGTCATGCCCTTCTCCGCCAAAAAGCGTATCGTCTCCATGACCTCCAAAAAGAAGATCATCCCCGTCGTCTCCACGAAGAAGATCATTCCCTGCACCGCCAAGAAGATTGTCAGCACCATCACCACCAAAAAGAAGATCGTCTCCACCATCACCGCGAAGAGTATCCTCATCCTCACCGCCGTTTAAAATATCCGCCCCGGCACCACCAATCAGAGTATCATAACCAGCACCACCAGAAAGCCTGTCGTTACCCTCTTCGCCTTCCAGCTTGTCGTCACCCCGACCACCAGCCGCAATATCATTGCCATCACCCAAAAGCGCAAAAATACCCCACGTAGAGGCGGTAACCTTGTCGTCATATTGCGAGCCTAAAACACCTTCAATGCTATAAAAATTATCAACACCATCGTAGCCATCATTAAGAGTAATCCCTTGCGTAAAATCAACCGTAATACCTTTACCAGCATCACGATAATCAATAAGATCAAAACCTAATCCACCGATAAGAGTGTCCGTGCCTTGGCCGCCCAACAAAATATCACTACCATCACCGCCATCAAGCTTGTCATCACCGCGACCACCAATCAGGAGGTCACTACCATCACCACCAAAAATGCTGTCATTGCCATCACCACCCGTCGCCTTATCATTACCAGAACCAAGGCGGATCAAATCTTTACCTGTATTACCCCGAACGGTGTCATTCCCAGAACCGCCAAATACAGTGTCGTCTCCTTTACCTCCATCAATCAGATCGTTACCAGTTCCACCATCAATCAGATCAGCACCATCATCACCAAAGATAACGTCCGAACCCGCTTCACCGTAAATTTTATCGTCGCCAGCGCCGCCACGCAGATTATCATCACCAGCACCACCATAAATAGTATCAGCGTCTAAACCACCATCAATAGTGTCATTACCACCTCGACCATCAAGGACATCAGCGCCCCCTTGACC
>CAKMZR010000272.1 GCA_929200455.1 uncultured Alphaproteobacteria bacterium
CCTCCATCCAATACCCGTAGACCCTCCCCCTCTTCCACAAATCCAACCTTCGTCATATTCAAGCCCAAACGACCCCCAAGCGTCTTCAGCTCCTCTTCCCCAAGATCACCCATAGACCACAACAACTCATAATCATCTCCCCCCCGTGCAAGATCCAAACGCGTCGTGACTCCACGAAAACAACACATCTCCGCCTCCTTCGTCAGAGGAATACGATCAAGCCAAAGACACCCTCCCTTGCCGGAAGTCTTCAATAACCTCTCGCAATCCAAAAGCAAGCCGTCCGATATGTCCATCATCGCGTGTGCATAACCCGACAATATCTTTCCCGCTGCCAAACGAGGCTCTGGCCTCTCGTAGCGATCTATCATCCCATAACGACCGGGACCATGCAATAAACGACGTGCTCCCTTCTCTCTCAACATCTTCAAACCCAAATACGCCTCCCCCACATAACCCGTCATATAAAGACCATCTCCCTCCCTCGCACCCCCACGGCCCACAAGACCCTTCGGGACTTCATCTCCCAACTTACCCTCAACTTCCCCAAATACACTCACCCCCAAAACTTGCATCCTGTTCCCCCGCGATATTGTCGTGTCTCCTCCCCACAAATCAACAGAATACTCTTCTCCAAACGCTCCCAAACCCTCACTAAAGCCTTCCCACCACGATGGCGTTGACGTCATCGGAACCAATGACACGTCCAGTGTATAACCTCGGGCTTCCGCTCCACTCCCCGCCAAGTCAGAAAAGGCAGCCCCCAATAGCCTCCAACCCACATCAAAGGGCGACATCTCCGACATATAGTGAACGCCCTCCACCATCGTATCACTGCTCACAACCCAACTCAGACCCTTCCTGCGTGGCAAATACGCCACATCATCTCTCAAACCCAAACTGCCCTTCGAACCCGCACTCAAAGGACGCAAATACCTCTCCAAAATCTCCTCTTCGTCCAAAACCCTTCAATCCTCTTTACTACGAAAAAATACCCACCGATCCTCTTCCGAAGAACCCTCATCAAAATCATACCCCCCAACCCTCAATCCCTTCAAATCATCAATCCTATCCATCCGATGCTCCACCACAGCACGTGCAAACATCCCTCGAGCCTTCTTCGAAAGCAACCCCACAACCTTTCTCTCTCCGCTCGCCAACTCATCATAAAAAACAAAATCTAACCACCTCACGCCCGATTCTCGCAACCTCTTCGTGTCCACAGCCGATGCATATTCTCGCGACGCCAAATTCAAAACAGTGCCTCCACTCTCCCTCACCAAATAATCCGTCACCGCTTCCCCCCAATAACCGTAAAGACCACCCTTTCCTCCCAACTTCGTCCCCATCTCCAACCTATACGCCCGAATCTCATCTCCGGGTCTCAAAATCCCGTAAAGTCCTGACAATATCCTCACACAGCCCACACCATAATCCCACCCATCCTTATCC
>CAKMZR010000273.1 GCA_929200455.1 uncultured Alphaproteobacteria bacterium
GGGTATGTAGGGAGCGGGAGGGGGGTAGGGCTGGGAGGGCAAAGAGAGGTTATGTTCGTGTGCGATGAGGTTGAAGGTGCGTGTGAGGGGTGGAGATTTTGGGGGGGGTGTGGCGAGGGGTTTGAGTAGATTTTCGAGTTGTTTGTATTGGCCCATTCTTCCGAGGGCGTAGGCTTGGCATTGGATTTCTTCTGGGGAGAGCTTTCTGAGTTCTTGGAGGGCGTTTGCACAGTTGATGACGTCGGCGTAACGTTTTTCTTGGTGGAGGAAGAAGAGGAGGTGAGACCAATAGAGGGGTTCGTGAGGGTGGGATTCGATGAGGGCTATGAGGGTATCGATGGCAAGTTCGAGGAGGTTATTCTGCCACCAATATTGGATTTGCAGGGAGAAGGGTTGAGCTTTTACGAGGGCGTTTTCGAAGGAACCGAGCCATTCGGGCACGAGATTTTTGAGGGTGGGGTGTGGAGGTAGGGATGGTGCGAGTTTTCCGAAGTAGAGGGCGTCGGCTTTGTGTCCTGTGAAGGAGGAGACGATGGCGATGGTTTCTGCGAATTCGTAGAAGCTGTCTTTGGGGTTGAAGGCGTTATGGAGGATTCGGAGTGCTTGTGCGAGGTTGTGTGTGCGTGCGAGGAGGAGTGCACTGCAGTAGAGGATGAGGTTGTGGTGGTGGGTTTTTTTTTGGTGAGAGTCTGCGAGGGTATTGAGGAGGTGTTGGGCTTGGGTGAGGTCTTCGAGGTCGAGGGCGTGAAGGAAGGCTTGGATATGTTCTTCGAAGGAGGGAGGAGCGGTGGGCATGAGGGCTTGAGGGGTGGTGGTGGAGTCGGAGGGTGTTAGGAGGGTGTTTTTTCGAGGAAGGCGAGGAGGGTTTCTGCGGCGGAGAGTTGGATGTCTTTACCGGTTTCCACGCCGATATATTGGATGATGTTGTTGTCGAGGATGGCGGCGAAGCGTCGGATTCTGATGCCGAGGCCGGCAGCGGAAAGGTCTATACGCATATTGAGTGTGTCTCGCCAGGTGCCGTCATCGCTGAGCATGAGGATTTTTCCTTTGACTTGGTGATGTTCAGCCCAGTTGTCCATGACGAAGACGTCGTTATTGGCGACACATGCGATGAGGTCGATATTGAGGGCTTGGAAGCGAGGGTAGAGTTCTGCGTATCCTGGGAGGTGGTGGCGTGTGCACCCTGGGGTGAAGGCGCCGGGTACGCCAAAAAGCACGACGCGTTTATGGGCGAAGAAAGATTGACTTTCTAGGGTTTCGGGTCCTTGAGATCCCATGGTGCGTAGGGTGGAAGAGGGGAGGGTATCGCCGACAGTAAGCATGGTTAATATTTCCTAAGGTATGTGTTGTGGGGTGAAAAAAGGAGGGGAGGAATTTAAAAACGGATTTCCCCTGCTTTTGTTTCTATCCTACCGTAAGTTTTTTTTTGTTCAATTTTTTCTTTGAGCGGAA
>CAKMZR010000274.1 GCA_929200455.1 uncultured Alphaproteobacteria bacterium
GGTGAAGATGGCGTATGCGGGGATATGCGGTTCGGATACGCATGGTTATGTGGGACACGATGAGCGTCGTCCGCCGCCGTTGATTTTGGGCCATGAGGGTTCTGGTATTGTGGTGGGAGGTGCGGATGAGGGCAAGCGTGTTATCTTTAATCCTCTTTGGACGTGTGGGGAGTGTCGGGACTGTAGGGAAGGTCGTGAGCATGTGTGTGGAGAGAGGAAGATCATGTCGATTCCTCCGCGCGACGGTTGTTTTGCGGAATATGTGAAGGTTCCCAGTCGTGCATTGCTTGAGGTTCCACCTTCTGTGGGATTGCGAGAGGCGGCATTGACGGAACCTTTGGCGTGTTGTTGGCATGGAGTGAAACTGGCGAAGCGTTTGTCGCCCCGTCCGATAGAGGGAGAGCGATGTGTTGTCTTGGGTGGGGGGACGATAGGTCTTGGTATGGCGTTGTCGTTGCGCGCTTTTGGGGTGGAGGAGGTGTGGATAGGAGAACCTAACCGTTTGCGGCATGAGGTGCTGGAGAGAGCGGGAGATTTCCGTGTATTTTCTCCTGAGGATGGAGGCCCTGAACCGAGGAGTGCGGGTGTTGTGATAGATGCGTATGGAGGTGATTCCTCGAGGAGATCGAGTTGTCGTTATGTGGGTCGCGGTGGCGTGATTGTGCATATAGGCTTAGCGGGAGGGGATGGTGGATTGGATGTGAAGGAATTGACTCTTCAAGAGGTGGTATTTGTGGGTTGTTATACCTATACTGAGGAAGAGTTCCGAGAGACGTTTGATGCGTTATGTGGGGGAAGGTTGGGAGACTTGGATTGGATTGACGAGCGAGATTTTGCGAGTGGGGGTCAGGGGTTTGAGGATGTGGTGGAGGGTCGAAGCAAGATGCCGAAGGTTATGTTGAAGGTGGGGTGAGGAGAAAGGAAAGAGAGATGAGTGAGAAAGTAAAGAATCCTGTGATGTTGAAGCACGATAGGAAGGATAATGTGGCGGTTGTGGTGGTGGAGGGTTTTTCTGGGGGAGATGGATTGTGTGTATGCACGGAGGATGATAGCGACATGGTGGTGAAGGTGCATGAAGAGATTCCGATAGGGCATAAGGTTGCGTTATTGGATTTTGCGGAGGGTGATACGGTGGTGAAGTATGGAGAGGACATAGGAATTGTGAAGAAGGGTGTGAAGAGTGGTGAGCATGTGCATGTCCATAATATGAAAACGAAGCGTTGGTAGGAGACAGAGAAGATGAGAGAGATTAAGGGATACAGACGGGAGAACGGTCGCGTGGGAGTGAGGAATCACGTGGTGGTATTGCCGCTTGATGACATATCGAATGCGGCGAGTTGTTCTGTAGCGAGTAATATACAGGGAGTGATGGCGTTGCCTCATTCGTATGGACGTTTACAG
>CAKMZR010000275.1 GCA_929200455.1 uncultured Alphaproteobacteria bacterium
GAGTAGAGGAAGGTGTCGATCATTTCGTAGATGGGATAGAATCGCTGATATTTTCCGCCATGTTGGAAGAGGGGAGCGATTTTATCGAGACGTTTCCGCAAGGACATGATTAGCCTTCCTGTTCGATTTTGAGGAGAGTGGATCGCAAAGCGATGCTGTATTCGTATTTGCTGAAGCAGCAGTAAGTGCAAAGTGCGAGGTCTTCTTCGTCGAGTTCGAGGCATCCGAGTTGTTGGGCGGTATCTGTATCGAGGACGAGGAGGGCACGAAGGAGTTGGGTAGGCAAGATATCGAGGGGCATGACTTCTTCGAAGAGTCCGATGGGTACCATGGCTCTTGGGCTTCCATTGACGTTGGTGGAGAAGTCGTAATTGTCTTTATTTCTGAAGAGAGCGGATGTATGGACGCGAGCGGTTGCGAATTTTCGCCTTGAGGGAATGAGCCACCCGATGAATTCACGAGGAGGGTCATCATAGAGTAGGGAGATTTGGTTATGGAAGGGTGAGAGGAATGCGCGTTGTTGTGTGAGTCGTTGTCCGTTGAGTATGGAACCTGAGACGATTCGTACTTTTCTGCTGCTGGGGGTTTCTTTTTCTGCGACATCGGCGATGGGAGCCCCGACGGGAACGGAGATGATTCTGGGGTTGAGAGCAGCGGGTCCTGCGAGGGAGATGATTCGTTCTGTGAAGAGGGTGCGTTCGAGGAAGAGTTTTCCGATGGCGATGACGTCTTGATATCCGATATGCCAAACGGAGTATGAGGCATTGACGGGGTCGATGAAATGGATGTGAGTACCGACAAGGCCTGAGGGGTGGGGTCCTTCAAAGTGGTGTTGTTGGATGGTATCCGGGAGGTCGCGATGCCAAGGGATGGGATTGCCCTTATCGAGGCAGAGGTGGACGGTGGGCGTGAGATGGGAAAGGGCGATGAGTCCGGCTTCGAAGTCGTCTTGATAGAGGTCGATGGCGAAGCGAGGGTCTGGAGCGTGAGGTTGGGTATCGATGGCGGTGACGAAGAGGGAACCGGGAGAGGAATCGGGGTCTGGAGTCCGAGAGAAGGGTCTTGTGCGGAGGGCTGGCCAGAAGCCGGCTTTGAGAATGGCGGAGGCGATGTCGTCACGCGACATTTGTGCGATGTCATCATGGGAGAGGGGAGAGGACGGGAGAGCGTCATTGAAGGTGTCATCAGGTTTTTGGGTATCAATATCGATGATGACATTTTCGAGGAAGCGTTTTTTTCCTCGTTTGATGGCGGCGACGGTTCCTGCTTTGGGTGCGGTGAAGAGGATATCGGGAAAGGTTTTGTGCAGGAAGACGGGCTGTCCTTTTTTGACATGATCGCCTTCTGCGACGAGGAGTTTGGGTTTGAGTCCGACGATGTTGTAGCCATTGAC
>CAKMZR010000276.1 GCA_929200455.1 uncultured Alphaproteobacteria bacterium
GTGGCGGGGTGGGTGAAGTATCTGTGCTGATGTTTTTAGAGGGAAGAGAGGGAATGGAGTTCTAAGATATTTTGTGCGATATGTTGGATATCTTCGGAGGAAGTGGAGTTTGGGTCTGTATGGAGTAGGGTTGTTTGTTGTCGCGAGGAGAGGATGGCGTTGATGTCGAAAGAGATTCCGCCGAGTAGGGTGGGAGAGAATGAGATAAAGTTTTCGCACATGGTTTTGATTTGGTTGAAGTGTTTGGGTATATCATTTTTGTTGTCGGCTCTATTGATGATGATGGAGAGTTTTTTTTGTGTTTGTAGGGGTAGGACGGCGCGAATGAAGGAGAAGGCGTCTGTGAGGGATGAGGGTTCGTCGGTCATGACGACGGTGCACATGTCTGCGTGAGCGGCGATGTGTGTACCGAATTCTGTGGCACCTGCTCCTGTATCGATGATGACGATTTCGTATTGTTTTTTGAGGGAGGGGAGGTGTTGTAGGAGTCGTCTGGTTGTGGTTCTTGTGACGCGTCCTGCTTGGGGAGAGCCGGATCGTCCTGCGAGTACGTCGAAGGGAAGGAGAGGAGCGTGTTCATTTTCTGGAGGTTGAAATTTGGTGATGGCACGTGTGAGGGAGACTTGGTTGTTTATGAGGCTATCGAGGGAGTATTGTTCTGCGATTCCGAGTTGTATGGCGACGTTGCCGAATCCGATGTCTGCATCGAGGACAATAACTTTTTTGCCGAGGTTTGCGAGGGTTTGAGCGAGATTGATGGCCATCCAAGTTTTCCCGACGCCCCCTTTTCCTGAGGCGATGGCGATGGAGATTCCGTTTGCGGAGGGTTCCTCTTTGACGGCATTTTTCATGGACGCGGGGTTTGGGGATGCGGGATTGGGAGATGTATTTTGGGGAAGGGGGTCGTGTTTGCGGGTTTGGGAAGTTTTTATTTCTTGAGGTTCTGGTGTGTTGGTGGCGTACTGAGACATATTTCTAGATGGTGTTGCGTAGGGTTTTTGAGGGGTTATCCGGTGGCACGAGAGGGTTCTGATCGGGGTGAAGAAATTTTGGGGAAGGAGACGTTGGAGACCATGAGTCTTGCAAGGGATGATGCGGAAAGGGGTAGGAGTCCGTCTGAGATGTGGGGGCTGAGGCTGACTTCTGAGATGGCGAGTTTTCCTTGGTCTGCTGCGTGGAGTAGGGAACCGACGCGTCTTGCGACGTCAATTTTTGAGACGAGGAGTCTTGAGGGGAAGACATGTCGGAAGGCGTCGACAAGTTCGCTTGTTTCGGTACTTGATCGTCCGCCGTCGATGACGAGGACGATATCGATATCTTTGACGTCACAAAGTTCGACAAGGTGTGCGAGTTCTGTGGGTTGGTATGGGTTGA
>CAKMZR010000277.1 GCA_929200455.1 uncultured Alphaproteobacteria bacterium
CTTCAACGTCACCACCAACTTGCCGTCCTTGATCTCCACAGAATCCACAAGATTCACACTCGTACCCTTCTTCACCACCTTCACTTCATTCTTCAAATCCGCAAGGCTAGACTTGCCATTCTCAATATCTTCGTCAAAGGTCGCCGTCAGCTTCGCATTCGTACTCCCCACCTTCTTCTCAAAACTTGTATAGGACAAGGCAGGGGCCGTCGTGTCCGATACCGGGACTTCCGCCTCGCTCGTTTCCGTGTCTTTTGCCAAGTCATTGCCCGCACTGTCAGTCACCAATCCCGTCTTAATAAACTTCACCTTGTAGGTCGAACCCGCCAAGCTGTAATCTTGGCCCGCTCCATCGCCATTTTCATTCAGATTAATATGTAAACGACCCACACTCTTACCCGATACAGTCAGGTTCTCAACCGACACATCACTTACCGAACCCGTTAGCTTCGTAAAGTCACTCTCTCCCGCCTTCTTGCGGTAAATCTCTATGTAATTGCTGAGGTCCGTCTTGGACGAATCTATCTTGATGCTCTCGTTGAAATGTGCAGAAAGTCTATAGGCACTCCCTGATTCCGTGTCTATCGTCAAAGACTGAACACCCGCTTTGGCCGTATCACCATCTGCCAATCCGGGAGCCGTTGTGTCGGTTGTCGAACCGCCGCCACCACTGCTGCTAGAACCACACGCCGCAATCAATAAAGACAATGCCGTCAGAGACATGACCTTCTCGAGACCAAAGCCGCTACGAAGACGCTTTCTCCCCTGTACCGGCAAGCCGTTGACATCAAAATTTTTACTTCCTAGCATTACAGTGCTTCGCATAGCAACATTCCTCTTTACAAGACATTAAACCACCCCATAACTCTATACCCGCCCCAGACTCTATCCCACCCCAGAACTTCATACCCGCTCCATAAACCAATCCCACCCCAGAGATGAAAAAACGCCCTATCTTAACACACCCATCAATAGACACAAGTCTTTTTTTCACACAAACTTGACCCCCCTCTCACCTTTGTGTCCTTGATTTCCCTTGTTTTGTCATCCACAGCTCTCCTCTTTACAAAATTTTTTTCAAAACTGTTGCTTTTTTGTCACACTTTATCTCTTCTTTTGTTCTCCTCTTTTTGGTTTTTGTCCACGGTCAACGGGTGTGAATCCATTAAAAACTATAGTCGGCGTCGCTTGTGGTGCCGAGACCCACAAGATCATCATCCTCAGAGGTAGAAGGTGTCCATGTTGTCGCCTGACGATTGGGCCCTCTAAACGTCACATCAAAAGCAGGGTTCCAAACATCAGCGTTGCTTGCCAAACCCACAAAGCCTTCACCAAAGGTAATCTTTATATTATGAGAACCAACATCATCGTT
>CAKMZR010000278.1 GCA_929200455.1 uncultured Alphaproteobacteria bacterium
CTCTCCACGCACATCTCCCACATAACGATGACCAGACAACGCCTCCTTCATCAAAGACACAAAATAAGAACCCACCTCCCGCACATTCTCTATCAAATTCTCATTGTCCAGAGCCTCCAAATTCGCCACACCCGCCGCACAGCTAATAGGATGTGCCGCATACGTCCACGCATGACCAAAAGGTCCTCCCTGATCACGATTGCCATCCACCAAAACCTCCCAAATTTTGTCCGAAAATATAGACGCAGAAAGTGGTGCATATGCCGACGTCAACCCCTTCGCAACCGCCATCGCATCCACCTCAATACCATAATGACTACAACCAAACATACTCCCAAGACGACCAAATCCATTCACAACCTCATCGCTCACAAGCAAAATATCATGACGGCGAAGAATAGGCTCTATCACACCCCAATAACCCCGAGGCGGCGGAACAATACCTCCCGTACCCATCATCGGCTCCGCTATAAATGCCGCTATCGTCTCAGAACCCTCCCTCTCTATCAATAACTCCAAATCTTCACCACACAGACGGCTATACTCCTCCTCAGACATAGACATATCTTCTCGACGGTAATAATACGCTCCCCGCGTCCGTAGAACACTCTCAAACGGAAGACCAAAATTCTTATGAAATCCATGGAGTCCCGTAAGAGAACCACTCACAAGACCAGAACCATGGTACGCACGATCTCTTGCTATCACCTTCCGCTTCTCAGGCTTACCCAAAGCATGGAAATAATACCAAATCATCTTCACTATCGTGTCGTTCGCATCCGAACCTCCAAAACCAAAATATACCCGAGAAAGTCCTGAAGGTGCACGATCCGATACCATCTTCGCAAGCCGTGCCGCCGACTCATGACCTTGTCCCGCAAACGTATGGTAAAATGACAAATTGTCCGCCTGCTTCTTCATCGCTTCTATCACATGACGGTTGTTATAACCCACATTCACACAGTATAAACCTCCAAAACCATCAAGATAACTGTTCCCATCTCGATCCCTAATCGTACTCCCCTCTCCTCCCTCTATAAAACGTACAGGAAAATCTCCATCCGCAAACGCTCCCAAAGGCGCAGAAGATGGAAAAAAATGCTTCCTATACCACTCATCAAGTGTGTCGTTCGTCAATACCGATGCCATTACAATCTCCCTGTTTGTTGCTCGCTCCCTCAACCCCATCCTCAACATAACCCAAGACTACAAGCTTATCCAAGACTTTATTTGAGAACAAAGTCATGATAGCATCACTCCTCACAGTCAAACCACAAATCTTCAGGCCTCTTCATGACCAACTACCAAAAAGGACTCCTCATCACCTTCTGCGGCGTCCTCGCTC
>CAKMZR010000279.1 GCA_929200455.1 uncultured Alphaproteobacteria bacterium
GTTCTGTGGCGAGTAATATACAGGGAGTGATGGCGTTGCCTCATTCGTATGGACGTTTACAGTTTGGCGAGGACTTGGAGCTTCATTTTCGGACGATGATAGGGACGGGGAGCAACCCGAATGTGTCAGCGGTGGTTGTGATAGGCATTGAGCCTGAATGGACGAAGGTGGTGGTGGATGGTATTGCGAAGACGGGCAAGCCTGTGAGTGGATTTTCGATAGAGCAGCATGGAGACATAGACACGATCGCACGTGCGTCACGGAAGGTGAAGGAGTATGTGCATTGGTCGACATCGCTTGAGAGGGAGGTGTGTGATATATCTGAGTTATGGATTTCGACGAAGTGTGGGGAGTCGGATACGACGACGGGCTTGTCGTCTTGCCCGACGGTGGGGAACATGTACGACAAGCTATTGCCGGGAGGCATTTACGGTTGTTTTGGAGAGACGTCTGAGATTACGGGGGCGGAACATTTGTGCAAGGCACGGGCTGTGAGTCCTGAGGTGGGAGAGAAGTTTATGGAGACGTGGCGTCGTTATCAGGAGGATGTGATAGAGGCACACAAGACGTCTGATTTGTCGGACAGTCAGCCGACGAAGGGTAATATTCTAGGGGGTTTGAGTACGATAGAGGAGAAGGCTTTGGGCAATTTGGAGAAGATCGGGAGGGAGTCACGTTATGTGGATGTATTGGGTCCTGCGGAAACGCCTGGTAAGGGAGCGGGTTTGTATTACATGGACACGTCTTCTGCAGCTGCGGAGTGTGTGACCTTGATGGCAGCGGGTGGCTATGTGGTGCATACGTTCCCGACGGGTCAGGGCAATGTGGTGGGGAATCCGATAGTGCCTGTGATTAAGATAAGCGGCAATCCGCGTACGGTAAGGACGATGTCTGAGCATATTGACGTGGATGTTTCGGGGGTGTTGCGTCGTGAGATGACGATAGACGAGGCGGGTGACAGTCTGATAGACATGATAGCGAGGACGTCGAACGGGCGTGTGACGGCGGCGGAAGCTTTGGGGCACAAGGAGTTTGTGATGACGAAGCTCTACCGCTCTGCGTAAGAGGGTTGTTGCTTTTCTTGTGCAGATACGTGTCGTGGTGCGGAATTTTTTCTTATGATGATGGAGCGATTGAAGCAGACGGAAAAAGATTATCCTTACGTGGTGACGGACAAGCATGTAGATAAAGTTTTTGACGATTTGAGATGTTCTCGTCCTGATCTCGTGAGCAAAGAACATATTGCAAGGATTATTAAGACAAGCAGCAATACAAGCAATGTCATTAGACTTTTGCATTTTCTTGGTATTTATGATGAGAGCAATCGTAGAA
>CAKMZR010000280.1 GCA_929200455.1 uncultured Alphaproteobacteria bacterium
GGAGTACCATTTGAATGCTTTTTTGTAGTTTTGAGGTGTCCCTTGTCCATTGTAGTGCATGATGCCGATATTGTATTGAGCGGCTACATATCCTTGTTTTGCGGCGAGAGAGTACCATTTTAAGGCTTTTTTATAGTTTTGAGGTGTCCCTTGTCCTGTTCCGTGCATGACGCCGAGATAGAGCTGGGCTGCTGCATTTCCTTGTTCTGCGGCGAGTGAATACCATTTGAAAGCTTTTTTATAGTTTTGAGGTGTCCCTTGTCCATTTTCGTGCATGAGGCCGAGATTGTATTGAGCTTCTGCAAATCCTTGTTCTGCGAGGAGTTTGAATTCTCGGAGAGCAGTTTCATAGTCTTCTTTTTCGATAGCGATGAGACCTTTGTTGTAATCTGCTGCGAAGGCGGGTCTTCCGATAGCCCCCCCGACAAGCCCCCCGACGAAGGAGAATCCTACCAGAATGACGCTTATAAACCGCATGATGTTTTTTCCTTGTTGCCTTTGAGATTTTTCTCCATTCTAGTTATTTTTTATCCTGATGCAACAAAGTTGTGTGGTGATGAATGGGGTTTGAGACTAGAAATTTTGGTGCGGGAATTGTGATTTTAGGGACAATTTTGGTACTGGCTTTCGTAGCATAACTTGGAGCGTTTTTCGGCTTCTTCGAGTTCTGAGGGCATAAGGATTTGTGCGACGTTATCTCTAGCTTCTTGAGCTTCTTTGAGTTGAGAGGGTGTGAGTGTTTCTACGACGTCGTCTCTAGATTCTTGATCTTTTTCTTCAGCCTTTGTGGCGGCGAGGTTGAACCAGATATAAGCGGAGACTTTATTTTGCGGTGTTCCTTCCCCACTGTCGTGCATGGTGCCGAGATTGTATTGGGCTTTCGGGTAACCTTGTTTTGCGGCGATTGAGAACCATTTGAAGGCTTTTTCATAGTTTTGAGGAGTCCCGTTTCCTTTTATGTGCATGGTGCCGAGATTGTATTGAGCACTTACAACGCCTTGTTTTGCGGCGACTGAGAACCATTTGAATGCTTTTTTATCGTTTTGAGGAGTCCCGTGTCCATTGAGGTGCATGATGCCGAGATTGTATTGAGCGTATGCGTAACCTTGTTCTGCGGCAAGCGAGAACCATTTGAAGGCTTTTTTATAGTTTTGAGGCGTTCCTTTTCCCTTGTCGTACATGATGCCGAGATTGTATTGAGCGTTTGGTCTTCCATTTTCGGCGGCAAGGGAGTACCACTTGAAGGCTTCTTCATAATTTTGAGGTATACCTTGTCCATTGTAGTGCATGATGCCGAGATTGTATTGGGCGTCAGAGTAACCTT
>CAKMZR010000281.1 GCA_929200455.1 uncultured Alphaproteobacteria bacterium
CCTACTCCCTCCTGCTCAAACGATACACAGACCAAAATATCGTCATCGGAGGCCTCGCCGGGGCTCTGCCTCCCCTCATCGGATGGACCGCCGTCTCCACAGAAATTTCAATCCATCCCCTCCTCCTCGTCCTCATCATCTTCCTTTGGACACCCCCGCACTTTTGGGCCCTCGCCCTCTACCGCTCCCAAGACTACAAAAAAGCTCTCATTCCCATGATGCCCAATACACGCGGAATCCTCTCCACAAAAAAACATATCCTCTTCTACTCAATCCTCCTCCTACCCGCCGCCCTTTCTCCCTACTTCTCAGGACTCGCAGGAACCTCCTACGCCTTCATCGCATTCATACTCTCCTCCATACAAATCGCCGCTTCCTACAAACTCCTCTCTTCAGAAGACAATGACAAAGCCCTCTCCCTCTCCAGAAAAATCTTCGGCTTCTCCATACTCTGGCTCTTCGCCATCCTCGCTTTCCTCTACTTCGACCGCATCGCACTCTCATGAAAAAAAATATCTCCGAAAAAACAAAACAAAAAAACTATACACTCGGACTTACCCTCGCCGTATTCTGTATCGCCCTTTTCGCCCTCGCCGTGATCAAACTCGTTCCGGCTCCCTAATTCCACAACCACTTACAAAGAGAGACACACCGTGAGTTCCGAACATCATCAAGTCAAACACGATTATCACCTCGTCAACCCTAGCCCTTGGCCTCTCGTCGCTTCCATCGGTGCCTTCTTGCTCGCCCTCGGAGCCATCGCATACATGAGACCCGAAACCCTCGGTGACACCCTCTTACCCACCTTCGACGCCCTCGGAATCGCTCTCTTCCTACCCGGACTCGCCATCATCCTCTTCACCGCCTTCCTATGGTGGAAAGACGTCATCATCGAATCCCTTCAAGGACACCACTCTCCCGTCGTACAACTCGGGTTGCGTTACGGAATGGCCCTCTTCATCCTCTCCGAAGTCTTCTTCTTCTTCGGATTCTTTTGGGCCTTCTTCGATGCCAGCCTCTTTCCCAAAGAATTCCCCTACGACCTCGAAGGCGGAATCTGGCCTCCCGCAAATATCACTCCCCTCGACCCCTTCGACCTACCCCTCACAAATACACTCATCCTACTCCTTTCCAGCTGTACCGTCACTTGGGCTCATCATGCCCTCCTCGAAAATAACCATAAAGACTTCATTCGTGGACTCACTTTCACCGTCGCACTCGGGGCCGTGTTTACACTCACTCAAGCCTACGAATATACACACGCCTCCTTCGGATTCACAGACGGAATCTACTCTTCCGTCTTCTATATGGCCACAGGC
>CAKMZR010000282.1 GCA_929200455.1 uncultured Alphaproteobacteria bacterium
GCCCCGGCAGGCCCTGAGGGGATTCGCGTAGAGGAAAGTGCGAGAAGGAAGTTGTTTTTCTCATGGGTGCCGGAGGAGTCGAAAGCGGGGAAGACGGTATTTTTGAGATGTTGCATGACAAGGGAGGTCTGAGTCCCTATAGATTCCGGACTTAATGAGTCTTCGATGAGAGCAAGGGCGAGATGTTCGAGTCGTTCTATGGTGTCGCCATCATGCCGCCAAGGGGAGGAGATATATTTTTTGAGAAGGGGTGGGCGTGGTCCTTCCCAAGGTTTTGCGGTGATGGGGGCGAGGGGGTCGAAATCTTCGCCGAGTTTGAGGTCCTTGGCGATGGCTCGGAGTAGGGATTGGTCACGGGGTAGAGAACCTCTACCGCCTCGCGCGATGGCGAGGAGGAGGTGGTGTCGTTCTTTTCCTTTGGGTGTGTGGGCGAAGATATGGAGTCCTGTACGGATTTGCATTTCTTTGAGGGTGCAGAGGTAGGCATCGATTTGGTTGATGTGGGTGTCTGGAGAGGTGGTATCGAGTTGACATTCTTTGTCGAGGCCGGTGGCTTGAGCGAGGTTGAGAATTTTGTGTTCGAGGAGGTGTCCTCTTTGGGAGTCCATGGCGTTTGCATGAAAGAGTTCGTCGAGGAGATTTTCGAGTTCTGCGTAGACGCCGTGTTGTTCGGCACGCTCGAGAGGGGGTGTGAGGTGGTCGACAATGACGGCGTGGGTACGGCGTTTTGCTTGAGCACCTTCGCCGGGGTCGTTGACGATGAAGGGGTAGACGTGGGGTGTATCTCCGATGAGGGCTTGGGGCCAGCAGGAGTCGGAAAGAGCGAGGGCTTTTCCGGGGAGCCACTCGAGATTGCCATGTTTGCCGAAATGGACGATGACGTGGGAAGAGAAGACATAGCGTAGCCAAAGATAGAAAGCGATGTAGGCGTGAGGGGGGACAAGAGCGGGGTCGTGGTAGGTTTCGTGGGGGTCGAGATGGTATCCCCGTGAGGGTTGAAGGCCGATAACGACGTGTCCGAGATGGAGGACGGGGAGGACGAACTGTTGATGTTTTTTGGAGAAGGTGGGGTCTTGTTCGGGCTTGCCCCATCGGGAGGAGGTGGCGTGAAGGAGGGATTCGGGGATATGCTTTTTGGCGAGGGTGTTGTAGGTTTCTAGGGGTAAGAACTGTTGGGCTTGGGGGTTTTTTCCTTGGAATAGGGCGATGAGTTGTCTGCTATTTTTTGGGAGGCTTTCTTTTTTTATGAGGTATCCGTGTGCATCCATGGTGTGGAGGATGTGGAAGATGGAGGAGGGCGTATCGAGGCCGACTCCG
>CAKMZR010000283.1 GCA_929200455.1 uncultured Alphaproteobacteria bacterium
CCTCAGACCTGCCCTCGCCAAAAAAACGACTCAAAGGCCCTCGATACACGCCCCTCATAAAACGTGCCGAAAAACCTGACGCCATCGCTTGGCTCGTGCGACACCACCCCATGCTCAATGATGCCCAAATCGTGCGACTCGTCGGAACCACGAGACCCATCATACAGTCCATTCGAGACCGATCTCACTGGAATTACGCCAATATCAAAATGAGATCTCCCGTAGAACTCGGTATGACCACCCAAGAAGACCTCGATACCGAACTCCAAAAACATGAAACAGAAGACTCAAAAGACGTCCCGCAAACCAACAGTGATGCCACAGACTCAGACCATAACCAAAATACAGTCTCATAAGTCAATACCCGTCAAATTCTGCGGACTGCAGTCCTATCGCGATATAAGACTCTCCGCCAAATGTGGCGTCACATACGTCGGCTTCATGTTCGTCAAAAATAGCCCCCGCTGCCTCTCTTTATCTCAAGCCGCCGCCCTCTCCCTCTACGCACGCCGATTCTCCCTCATCAGAGTCGGAGTCTTCTCTGACCCTTCCCTACAGACCCTACACAATACACTCAAATCCGTGCCTCTCGATATCATCCAACTTCACGGAAACGAAAAACCAGAAACTTGCGCCCTCATAGAAAAAACTTTCGCCATTCCCGTCATCAAAGCCCTCGGAATCAAACACCCTCACGATGTCAAACATGCACACACCTACATCCACACCGCATCCTTCCTCCTCTTCGATAGCAAACCTCTCCCTCATCACCGCCACAAGGGAGGTCACGGGAGAGCCTTCAACTGGAAATTGCTCCGACTCTACCGCAGACACACCCCAGCCTTCCTCGCAGGTGGCCTCAACCCTCTCAATGTTTCGCGAGCCGTCAAAACAAATACTTCCCTCTCTCTTGATGTCTCTTCAGGGATCGAATACCCTAAATCCTCAGAAAAAGCATACACCAAAAATCCTCTCGCCATGAACCAATTCATGCGGGCCGTTCGTCTCTCAACCCCAGCCTAATCTCATCCCATGAAACCTTCTGCTCATCCACCCAATTCATACTACTCTTTCCCCGATGAAAATGGACGATTCGGCGACTTCGGAGGACGATACGTCGCCGAAACCCTCATGCCCCTCATCCTCGAGATCGAAAATGCTTACCTCAAATTCAAAAATGATCCCGACTTCATCCGAGAAATGGATGCCTACCGTCAAAGCTACGTCGGAAGACCCTCTCCTCTCTACTTCGCTTCTCGATTCTCCGAACACTGCGGAAAAGCACGCATCTACTTCAAGCGTGAAGAACTCAACCA
>CAKMZR010000284.1 GCA_929200455.1 uncultured Alphaproteobacteria bacterium
GCTCAAACCTCCGTTCGTCCCCGCTATCTTCACCTTCGTCTTTAAATCCACTCCGACTATACCCTTAATAGCCTCAGTAAGCGTTACCGTAAAAGTCTTCGCCGTCGTGTCTATCGCCAAGGCATCCGATGCCAAGGCAGGCAACGTCACATCCAAAACCACTCCGTACATACTCGGCGTATCTCCACCAACATAAACATTGCCAGACAAATCCTTCACAACACCCCCCGCAATCCTCACATAGTATTCTCCCCTAATATCTCCCGTAAAACCCGAAAGCTCTATGCTACGACCACTCACCGTAACCCGATAACCCGTCACCGTCGTATCGTCAGAATTGCCCTTCAGATCATCCACACCATGACCCCTCAGTTGGAAATTGCCTACCGTAAGATCAGAAAGATCTACCGCAATCTCTTCGTCAAATGTCACCGTGATTGTCTTTGCTTCACTGTCTACAGTCGTGCTCGCCAACCTAGGAGCTGCCAAGTCAACCGTGTCTTGCTCCGTCAAACCCCCAGCAAAATCATTTCCCGCCAAATCTTCCAACGCTCCCGACAAAATCTCTACCCTGTAGTTACCCGCCGTCACCGTATCCGTAACCGTAATCACCAACTTACCCCCCACAACCGCTACCGAAGCAAATTTCGCCTGACCTGCCGATGTCGTGCCGTCAATCGTCAAACCCGTTCCCGATATCTTCACCTTCGTTTTCAAATCCACGCCGATTGTACCCCTCACGTCCTCACTAAAGGTTACCGTAAAAGTCTTCGCCGCCTTGTCTATCGACAAAGCATTCCCTCCTGGTGCCAATAAAGGCACGCTCGTGTCTGCTATCCTATCAATCTCCGTATCCGCCGCCAAAAAAGCATTGCCGTTCACGTCCGTCAATGCACCTGCTGCTATCTTCACCTGATAGGTCGTAGCCTCTATAGCCTCGTTCAGCGTAATCAGCAACTTCGTCCGATCCGATGACAAAGATATGGTCATACTACCCCCGAGCGGAACTCCGCCCTTCTCCACCTTGATCTTAGAACTGTCAAGCAAAAGCATATCCTCACTAAAGGACACCGTAAGCGTATTTGCCAATACGTTCACCTCCAATGCATCTCCTCCAGTCTTCAAAGTCGGGGGCGTATCTTCGTAGGCGTGCTCCTTCGTGGACTCCGTCGTCGTTGCATTGCCGGCCTTGTCCTTCAAGGCTCCCGCCTTCACCGTCAAGATAAGCTCGTCTGATGACACAACTCCCGCATCCGACTTCAACGTCACCACCAACTTGCCGTCCTTGATCTCCACAGAATCCACAAGATTC
>CAKMZR010000285.1 GCA_929200455.1 uncultured Alphaproteobacteria bacterium
ATGGCGTCGTCGCCAAACCCAAAGAGACTCCCTCCATCGCTCTTGTCGGCGGGGGAAGCCTCACCAACGACAATACACCCGACATCTCCATATCCGGCGGCGTCCAAGGCTATACCGTCAATATCTACGAGGGTGGCTCAAAAATCAAATCAGGCGTTCTCGGAACCGGCGGTGCCCTCACCCTCACCCTCGACACACTCGCAACCGACAAAGCCTACACACTCACCGCAAAATTTGAAAATACCGCAGGCGAAGCAACACAAACAAGCACTCCCCTCACCTTCACCCTCGATACCAAAGCTCCCGCTTTGGCTACAGGAGGCAATGCCCTCACCATCAATTCTGACAAAAAAACACTCACCGTCACCCTTTCCGAAAACATCAATCCCTCTTCCCTCGTCAAAAACAAAGTCCATGTCAGAAAACAAGGAACCCTTGTCGATCTTGCCGTCACTTCCGTCACCGCAAATAACAATATACTCACCATCGTACTCACAAACCCCATCCCCGACACCGGAAGTTATCTCGTCTCTTTCGAGGCCGGCACTTTCGAAGACCCCGCTGGAAACCAAAACATCTCCCTCACCACTGAAGCCGATGGTGTCGTCATAAAACCCTCAGAAACGCCCTCCATCGCCCTTGTCGGGGGGGGAATTCTCACCAACGACAATACACCCGACATCTCCGTATCCGGTGGCGTCGCCGGCTACACCGTCAATATCTACGAGGGTGGCTCAAAAATCAAATCAGGAGTCCTCGGAACCGGCGGCAGGCTCACCCTCACCCTCGACACACTCGCAACCGACAAAGCCTACACCCTCACCGCAAAATTCGAAAATACAGCCGGCGAAGGCACGCAAACAAGCACGCCCCTTACCTTCACCCTCGATACTACAGCCCCCAAATTGGTTACAGGGGGCAATGCTCTCACCATCAATTCTGACAAAAAAACACTCACCGTCACCCTTTCTGAAAATATCAATCCCTCTTCTCTTGTCAAAAACAAAGTTCATGTCAGAAAACAGGGAACCTCTGTCGATCTCGCCGTCACTTCCGTCACTTCCACCAATAATATACTCACCATCGTACTCACAAACCCCATCCCTGACACCGGAAGCTATCTCGTCTCTTTCGAGGCAGGCACTTTCCAAGACCCTGCTGGAAACCAAAATATCTCCCTCACCACCGAAGCCGATGGCGTCGTTGCCAAACCCAAAGAGACTCCCTCCATCGCCCTTGCCGGGGGGGGAAGTCTCACCAACGACAATACACCCGACATCTCCATATCCGGCGGCGTCCAAGGCTATA
>CAKMZR010000286.1 GCA_929200455.1 uncultured Alphaproteobacteria bacterium
TCGCCGTTTGTGCAACAAAGCTCTCTTCTGCGCTGCCATCAACATCACTAATACTCAAGCTACCTGTGGCACTGGTCGTACCATCTTCACTAACTGTACCCGTTTGATCGCCCGTAATCACAGCCGCATCATTAACTGGGCTTACCGTTAGATTAACCGTCATCGTTTCGGTTACACCATCAAGTGTTGTAACCGTATAGGTAAAGCTATCGGAACCATGGTAATTGGCGTTAGGCGTATAGGTAAAGTCACCACCACTGCCTTGGACAAGGGTACCATTGCTTGGATTTGTAAAGCTGGTAATGCTCTTGCTCGTATCTTCAAATGTATCATTGGCAAGAACATTAAATGTTTTTGAGCTATCTTCAATAACACTAACACTATCATCAACACCATCGGCAACCGCAGATACCGTTACATTAATCGTAACCGTATCGCTACCACCATTGCCATCAGAAACCGTGATTACAAAACTATCGGAACCATTATAATCATTCTTTGGCGTATAGGTATAAGCACCACTTGCACTATCAATGCTAACTGAACCATGCGTACCATCTGTCGAAACACTATAGCTAAGCGTATCACTATCAAGATCACTGGCACTAACCGTACCTGTAATATTACTATCCTCAGTGCCTGAGATGTCTGTTGCAACACTGGCATCAATCGTTGGCTCATCATTAATACCGGTGATGGTAATCACAATATTTTGGCTAGCCGTTGCACCTCCATCATCTTGCGCATCAACCACATAAGTCAGCGTTAAAACTTCACCCGCCGCTAAATAATCAAAAGTCTCACTGCCAGCATCAAAACTCCAAGTCACCTGATCAGAGGTCTCACTATCATCTAAAACAGCCGTTGGGCTAACACTCAACATTGCCTCTAATGCAGCATTGCTAAGGCTGCCTGTATCACCAGAAGAGGAAACACTAGATACTGAAACCGAGACCGTATCAAGCGTATCAATATCACCAATCGTCAGCGTATCGCTGGCGGTTAATGTCCCACCTTCTGTCACAGCACCCGTTGTACCATCACCTGTAGCAATCGTAATCGTTGGCGCATCATTGGCACCCGTGATGGTTAACTCCAGGGTAGCCGTTGTGCCATCGGCACTGGCAACCGTAAAGGTATCGGTGACCGATTGACCCGCTTCAAGGGCTTGTACATTTGCCGCACTGTTGTTTAGCGTAAACGTCCAAGCGCCATTGGCATCAAGAGAAAAACTACCATAGGTACCAGTGCTCGCCGTTTGTGCAACAAAGCTCTCTTCTGCGCTGCCATCAACATCACTAATACT
>CAKMZR010000287.1 GCA_929200455.1 uncultured Alphaproteobacteria bacterium
AGCCAATCCCACTCCTCCATGTCCATGCCCTTACCCCCCAACCTCACAACCTCCCCTCCCATCATCACCAACTCCAATCCCAAAAGATTATGACTCGTCACACCATACTTCAAACAGTGGGCTCCCCCGGAATTCTCCGCAACATTCCCTCCTATCGAACACGCAAGCTGCGAAGACGGATCCGGTGCATAAAACAATCCCAACTCCATCACCGCCTCCGATATCGACACATTCGTCACCCCAGACTCCACACACGCACTCATGTTCTCCTCATCCACCTCCAAAATCCTATCAAGACCAGACATCACCAACAATATACCATCCCTCACAGGCAACGCCCCTCCCGTAAGTCCCGTTCCCGCACCGCGCGTCACCACAGGAATCCCTCGATCCCCCGCATAACCCATCACAGACACCACGTCCCCCTTATCTCCCGCCAATACCACCACCAAACTATCACTACGATAAAGCGTCAAACCATCACTGTCATACACACGACGACCCTCCTCAGACGAAATCACCTTCGCCTTCCCCAAAATCTCCTCCAACTCAGACACCACCCTCCCTCGAGATGCTAACAAATCCTCTCTCACTTCAGGCATCTTCAGTTCCATAAAAACCTCCTTTCTCCGCACATCCTAAACACTTTCCAACAAAAACTCAACGTCATCACATTAGTAATGATTATTATTACTATTGCAATTTTGCTCAAACATCCCTAACATGCAACCATACAAAAACCTCGTGCCCCTCCTCTTCATGACCAGAACCCTTCCTCGACGACATATCCTCGCTTCCCTCGCTATCATGCCCTTCGCCTCGCTCTCTCAGGCACAGGCCGCCAAACCTCCTCTCATCGTCACTTCTATCGGGCAAATCTCTGAACCCCTCAAAAATATCCTCGCAGAAAATGCCGTCGTGCAACCCATCATAAGAGGAAATCTCGACCCCCACTCCTACATCCCCGTCCGATCCGATATCCGACTCGCCACAAGAGCTGACGTCTTCATCTACAATGGACTCAACCTCGAAGCCCAGATGAAACAACTCATCACCCAACTTTATGCCCAAAAACAAGTCTTCGCCCTCGGAGAATACGTAGGACAAGACGTCATCTCCACCACCTACAACGGAAAACCCGCTCTCGACCCACATCTGTGGATGTCCCCTCCCCTATGGAGCAAAATCATTTCCGCTCTTTGGCACGACCTCG
>CAKMZR010000288.1 GCA_929200455.1 uncultured Alphaproteobacteria bacterium
AATCATCGCCCTCTCCCACCTTCACATGACCGCCTTCGTCCAAATTTCGAGCATGACGACACTCAGGATAACGCGAACATGACAAAAAAGGACCCAGTTTTCCCATACGCAATACCAATTCCCCCGAGTCACACTTCGGACAAGCCCTCTCCTTCCGTATAAACTCTTCATCGTCCGTGCCGTAAATCACGCGTGCCATCATCTTGTCAAGATTGCTCATCACATCCACAGGTTCCAAGCCCTGCGTGCTTTCCGCCGTCTTCGCAAACTCCTCCCAAAAACTACGCATCTCCTCAACCCAACTCCGCTTGCCGTCCGCGACCTCGTCCAATATCTCCTCAAAATTAGCCGTGAAATCATAGTCCACGTAACGCGTGAAATAATAACGCAAAAATAATGTCGCAACACGTCCACGAAATGCCGGCCTAAACCGACCTCCCTCCAAAGATACATACTCTCGCGTCTGCAAAAGTGTCAGCGTCGGAGCATAGGTCGACGGCCTCCCAATACCCAACGCCTCAAGCATCTTCACCAAACTCGCCTCACTATATCTTGGTGGAGGCTTCGTCTCATGCCCCTCGCTCAAACCCTCCAAAACCTTCGGGTGAGAACCCTCCTCCACATTAGGCAAACGACGCTCCTTCTCATCATCAACTTCTTCCTCTTCCTCCTCACTCCGCTTGCCGTATACCAACAAAAATCCATCAAACTTCAATACACGTCCCACAGAACGCAAAACCAAATCTCCAGAAGAATCCTTCATGTCCAAAGTCGTCTGCTCAAACTCCGCACTCGACATCTGACACGCAACCGTCCTTTGCCATATCAAACGGTACAACGCCAGTTGATCCGAATTCAAATATGACAACATCTTCTCAGGCGTCCTCCGAACATCCGTCGGCCTTATCGCCTCGTGTGCCTCTTGCGCGTTCTTCACCTTCTTCCGATAAATCCTCGGACTGTCAGGAACATAATCCTTCCCATACGCTCCCTCTATCCAACCTCGCAAAGACGAAATCGCCTCTTGCGACAAGGTCGTCCCGTCCGTCCTCATGTAGGTTATCAATCCCACCGTCTCACCCCCTATGTTCACACCCTCATACAAACTCTGTGCTGTCCTCATCGTCTTGCTCACGCTCGATCTCAGCTTACCACTCGCCTCCTGCTGCAAGGTCGACGTA
>CAKMZR010000289.1 GCA_929200455.1 uncultured Alphaproteobacteria bacterium
GCGTTGTTGGTGGGGAGGGGGGTTGGGGGGTGGGGGTTCGAAGTTGTATGGATATGGGGGTCGTTCTTTTTGTGTGTGGGATGGGGGCGAGGTATGGATAGAGGACGGGACGCAAGCTTTGTGGTTGCGGAGGGAGGGTTTGGGTTTGGAGTGTTTGTGGTCTTGTGGCGAGGAAGGTTTTCGCCTTGGAGCCTTGTCACTGTGTGGTGATGGGGGTGGATGGAGGGGTGTTGTGGGTGTATGGGAAAGGGAGAGGGAAGGGAAGAGTGGACTTCTGTATGTGGATGGAGAGGGTGGTGTATTTGAGTATGATGTGGAGACGGATTTTGTGACCTCTCCTCAAGTGTCATCGGACGGGCGTCGTTTGGTGTGGTTGGGTTGGAATGATCCCTACATGCCGTGGGACAGGAACAGTGTATGGATAGCGGATAGGGAAGAAGGAGGGGGTTGGGTTGGGATGAGGGAATTGTTGGCAGAAGAAGAGGAGAGTTGTTATTTTTTGCCGAGATGGGACGGAGAGGGACGTCTTTATGTGATGAAGGAGACGGGTGAGGACGAGGGGGGTTATTGGAATTTGCACAGGGTTTATGAAGAAGAGGGGGCGGTAGAGGGAGCGGTAGAGAACGTGCTTCCGTTGCAGGCAGAGTGTGGATTGCCGCAATGGCAAAGCGGCATGAGCACGTATGATTTTTGTGGGAAGGACGAGGTGGTGGTGGCGTATACGCATGGGGGGCGTTGGCATCTGGGTCGAGGAGATTTGCAGAAGGGAGAGATCGTGGAGACGTGCGAGGGAGAGTGGAGTGCGTTTGAGGGTATTGTGTGTGGAGATGGTTTTGTGGTCTTTTTGGGTGTACATGTGAACGGAGATCGCGAGGTGGTAAAGATGGCGACAAGAGGTATGAGGGTGGAGTCGCGTTCTATGGACGTGAGGGGAGAGAGGGAGGAGGTGTGGTATGATGTGTTTTCTGTGGGAGAGGAAGAGGAAAAGGGCGTGATGGTGTACTATCCGCCCCGAGGGTTTTCAGAGGGAGATGAGGCTCCCCCTGTGATTGTGAGGGTACACGGCGGTCCGACGGCACAAGTTGTGGGCGAGGCGGATGTGCGTACGGCGTACTGGACGAGTCGCGGGGGGGGGGTGTGGGATGGGAATTACCGGGGGTGGTCAGGG
>CAKMZR010000290.1 GCA_929200455.1 uncultured Alphaproteobacteria bacterium
ATGTTAAGAAGCGTTGTCTTGCCCGTGTTCGTCGCCCCGCTGATAATCATGTTCGAAGACTGGTCGATCGCATCCAAAAGAACCGCTTTTATCTCCTCATCGATCCCAAAGTCTTTCCACTGTGGACGGAAGGGGTGTTTGCATCTTATCGCCAGACTCACACCACTTTGTACGCTCGAACCCACAAGACACTCGAAGCGGTGTCCGACAGGTAAAATACATGAAAGTTTAGGATTGGTTTCCGGGTGAAACTTCAAACCGAAGCGGTTCGCAAGTGTCTTGCAGATGTTCTTAATGATGGAAGGTGTGAGCACATCATCATCTCTCACCACCTTGCCCTCACCGCGTCTGTCCGTGACGATCCTTCTTGGCTCGTTCATACGCACCTCAATCGTGGTTGTATCGTCATAATATGACCGCAACGGATTCAGTACAGCATCTAAGACAGCCTCGCTCATAGGTGCCTCCTCCATTCCTCGCCCCATTGTTGTTGCAGGGCTTCCATCTGCTGGATCGCGTCCGTTCCCGCACGATAAAACCTCACTGCGTCACCCAATGGAGCAAGATCAATATTCAAGATCACACTCTCCTCCCAACCCGTGGCCGGATCCCGCTTCACCACCAAAACCTCACGACCACGACCCTCAGAACCTTTGTTGATGAACTCCAGTTGCTCCGCGTTTAAATTATAAGGCGTATAGGTATCCGGACCCGCCATCGCATTCGGGAAGAAGAACATTGTGCTCACATTCTGTAACACCGCATCCGCAATACCCGTCTTTGCCAAAGCCTCAGGGTCTTGAAACGCCATCCCCACAACGCCGTTGAGTTTCCGATACTCCCGGAACATCACCTGCACAACAGACTTAAAGCCATCATTCTGGAGGAGGTTTGCTCCCTCATCGATGAAGATGTTAAACCCACTGGCACTACGACTCGCGACCTTGGAAATTGCATTCGATATGTGGGCAATAATCGGCGGAGCCAAAACGGGATCAGACAACGCCTCGTTCATGTTGATCCCCACCATGAAGCTATCCAATACACTCCCAAGGCTGTCATGTGGAGAGTTGAAAACCCGCCCATAGATTCCTTCCTCACCGTCTGCATCCCGTACCCACGCACTCATCGCCTTTCTTGACGGAGTCCCACGCGAGAAAGCAT
>CAKMZR010000291.1 GCA_929200455.1 uncultured Alphaproteobacteria bacterium
GGCGTGAACTTCACACTCACAGTCTTGCCTGACGCCTTCACGTCCCCTGCAGAAACCGCGACGTTCTCTTCACTGTTAAGTGCCACTCCGTCATCCCCGTGCGTTCGCACCAGCTTCACCTTGCTCGCGTCCCTCAAATTCACATTCTCACTAAAAGTCACCACCAACTCACGAGCAGACGCCTCACCGTCCACCTTCCTCACCTCCACATCCTTACTCGCCAACGAGGGCGACGTCGCATCAAGACCATCCTCCTCCGTCGTCCCTCCCGCAAACGCATTTCCAGACAAATCTTCTAACGCTCCCGACAATACCTCTACCCTGTAATCTCCATCCGATATCGTATCCACAACCGTAATCACCAACTTGCCTCCAACCACCGTCACAGACGCGAGCTTACCACGACCCGCAGGTGTCGTACCATCAATGCTCAATCCCCCTCCCGTTCCCGCTACCTTCACCTTCGTACGCAAATCAACTCCGCTCACTCCCCTCACTTCCTCACTAAGCGTTATCGTAAATGTCTTCGCAGTCGTGTCTATCGACAAAGCATCCGACGCCAAAACCGGTGACGTAGAATCCGCACGCACAACTTCCGCCTCGCTCGTTTCCGTGTCCTTCGCCAAGGCATTACCCGCTATGTCACTCACCAATCCCGTCTTAATGAACTTCACCCGGTACGTCGAACCCTCCAGACTATAGTCTTCTCCCGCCCCATCCCCATTCTCATTCAGAGTAATCTCCAAATAACCCGAACTCGAACCCAATAAAGTCTCACCGCCAACAGACAAATCACTCACCGAACCCGTCAACTCCGTAAATCCACTCTCCCCAGACTTCTTGCGGTAAATCGTTATGTAACTGCCAATATCCGTCTTGCTCGTGTCTACCTTAATTCTCTCACCAAAATGAACTTTCAGCTTATACGCACTCCCAGATGTGCTGTCTATCGTCAAAGACTGAACGCCAGACTTCACCGAATCACCATCCGCCAACTGGGGTGCCGTCGTGTCCGTCGTCACACCACCACCTCCACCACCACTGCTCCCTCCTCCACACGCACTCAACAGCAATCCCATCGCTGACATTGTCCCCAAACTCCCAAATCTCCTGCTCTTCCTCATACCCACCAACTCCTC
>CAKMZR010000292.1 GCA_929200455.1 uncultured Alphaproteobacteria bacterium
CCCTCAACACACTCTCAACCGACAGAGTCTACACCCTCACCGCAAAATTCCAAAATACAGCAGGCGAAGGAACGCAAACAAGCTCTCCCCTCGTCTTCACACTCGACACTACCGCCCCCAGCCTGAAACCAAGCAACGCCCTAACAATCTCAGAAACCTTAGTCTCCGGAAATAAAAAAGCCACGTTCACCGTCACCTTCAACGAAAATATACAAGCCATCACCTCCCTAAACGACCTCAAAAGCAAAATAAAAATCTTCGCTCTCCACGTAAACGGAAGAGACAGTATCGATATTACCACCGTCGCAAATAATTTCCTCTCCATCAAAACCGTCGCCATAAGCTCCACCGACCCTAAACAACTCATCATCACCCTCAATACACACCTCCCCGCCGTCGTCGATACCCTCCGCAAAAGTGACGGAACCACTCGCTATAAAGTCAAAATTGAAGACAATGCCCTCCAAGACCTCGCCGGAAACCCCCTCGCACCTCACGAAACCGAAGACAAAGAAGCCGATTTCGTGCCTCCAGGATTCGCCGACGCCAACGGATTCTTTCCCGGAAATCCCTCCATAAGACTAGACAAAGCCGACACCAACAACAAAAAATTCATTATCCCCTTCCTCGAAAACATCTTCATCGTCAATGCCCAAAATATCAAACTCTATAAACAAGGAACCGCAACGCCTTTGAAGGGCTACAGCCTCAGTACAGATGCCAATGACTTGATAATCTCCAACCTTCCAGACATTAATGGAGTCTATTATGTCGTGCTCGCTGCAGGATCCGTTCGGGATAACGCCGGAAATCTCATCCCAAAACTTACCACAAGCTCCCTCGATCTCGAAGCTCCCTCTTTCGACAATCCCGCAAACGCTCTCTCCATCAACCCAGACAAAAAAACTCTCACCGTCACCCTTTCAGAAAATATCAGTTCGTCTGCCATCACCAACAACAAAATACATGTCCGAAAGCATGGAACTTCCGTCGATCTCGCCATCTCTTCCGTCACCGTCTCCAATAACATCCTCACCATCGTCCTTGCAAACCCCATCTCCGTCACCGGAGATTATCTCGTCTCCTTCGACGCTGCTGCTCTCTACGAC
>CAKMZR010000293.1 GCA_929200455.1 uncultured Alphaproteobacteria bacterium
CGTCGTACGAGTTCAGACTCGCTAATGCGTGCTCTTCTGGCAAGGCTGGAGATGTGTTGTTTTTCTTCCTGCGTAATGTGAGACTCTACGCGGGCACTTCTCTTACTCATGCGACTTTCTTTCTTTTGCTCTTGAAGAGTTTCTTGCCTTTGGGTTTACTTTGTGGCTTTGTTCCTTGCCACAAAGTCACATCGAACGGCTCTTTATGGTTTTTGATAGCCTCCACCATTCTTCCTACCTGCTCTCTTGTCCGTTTCTGGGCGTGCTGGAAGGCTTTCTCTGCATCAACACGGTTCATCTTGCCTATAAGGGCAAGATGGCTCTCAAAGACCGCTCTGGCGACGGGAGAGGCATGATCAGGATACACCTTGTTCAGTCTCTTCCAGACTTCCAAGCCAAGAGGAGTGACCTCAATGAGAGGGTCTTTCCCCTTACCCTCCTTACGGCTTGCCACCGTTCCAAGCCCTTTCGGCTCTTTTGGATTCACAGGGTTCTCCAGTGCCTTCTTTTGTCTCGGATCTGTCACGAGCTCTATCAAGCGTGCCATGACTTCCGGCAACCCTCCAAGACTCATCCTCCGTGGAGGCTCCGTCTTGCGATCCAAAACCCTCGCATCCACTGCACGCCCTGCCTCTCCTGCATTTACTTGTGGGAGTTCTGGTTCTTCACCCTCATCCTTGAGGAGAGATTTCCAACCTGGCTCAAGGGTCTTTTTTCCCTTGGCGCTAAAAATCTGTTTGGGCTTGTCAAAGAGGCTATAAGCGACTTCGATTGTCATCGTCATATGGTGTTCTTTGCAGTCTTCCATGTGTGCCGCCACATAGTAACGAGCCAAGAGCCTATAGAGTTCGTTCTCTTTTGCATCAAGCGTGCTCATGTCAGGGGCTTTGTCTGTGGGAACAATCGCATGGTGCTCACCCGTATTGGCGATATAGTGACTCCCCTTACGGCAATTCACAAAGTCAGGGATACTTCCCGACAAATCAGGAAAAGCCGTTGTGACCGCTTTCATGATGGTTCCTGCCTTTTCTATGTGCTCATTGGGCAAGTACGTACTTTCTGTACGAGGGTAGGTTGCGTGTC
>CAKMZR010000294.1 GCA_929200455.1 uncultured Alphaproteobacteria bacterium
CGAAGGCGCAGTCGTGTCAACCGCGTCTTGCTCCGTCGTACCTCCAGCAAATGCATTGCCAGCCAAATCTTCCAACGCACCTGACAAAACCTCTACCGTGTAGTTGCCATCCGTAATCGTATCCGTGACCGTAATCACCAACTTGCCTCCCACCACCGTCGCCGAGGTAATCTTCGCACGACCCGCAGACGTCGTGCCGTCAATCGTCAAACCCGTGCCACCTATCTTCACCTTCGTCTTCAAATCGACTCCACTTACACCCTGAATCGCCTCACTCAGCGTTATCGTAAAGGTCTTCGCCGTCGTGTCTATCGCCAGAGCATTCGCCGCCAACGTAGGGGCAGTCGCATCCAAGGTCACGCCCGTCACATTCGACGTATCGCCACCAGTATAAGCATTGTCCGACCCATCCTTCACAATTCCAGGGGCTATCGTCACATAATAACTTCCACTAAGATTAGTCGCGAAACCTGACAATTCTATGGTCTGACCTACCACCGTAACCGTGTAACCCGTTATCGTCGTATCGTCCGATCCACCTTTCGTGTTATCCGCACCAAAGCCCTTCAGTTGGAAATTCGCTACTGTACGAGCAGCACTCGCTACCGTAAGAGCCTCATCAAAATGAATCACAAACTTCTTGTTCGCACTGTCGTAGGTCAATGATTGCGTACCAGTCGCACCACTACTGGTGTCTCCGTCCGCCAACGCAGGGGCAGTCGCATCCGCAGCCACCGTGTCTTGCTCCGTCGTGCCTCCAGCAAAATCATTACCAGCCAAATCTTCCAACGCACCCGAGAGAATCTGCACCGTGTAGTCGCCCGCCGTAATCGGATCCGTGACCGTAATCACCAGCTTACCATCCGTTACCGTCGCCGAGGTAATCTTCGCCTGACCCGCACTCGTCGTGCCGTCAATCGTCAAACCCGTGCCCGCTATCTTCACCTTCGTCTTCAAGTCCACTCCGCTTATACCCTTAATCGCCTCATTAAGCGTTATCGTAAAGGTCTTCGCCGTCGTGTCTATCGCCAGAGCATCCGACGCCAACGAAGGCGC
>CAKMZR010000295.1 GCA_929200455.1 uncultured Alphaproteobacteria bacterium
TCCCCAATAGCGGTCACTAGGGACATGGATGGGTCCCATAGAATCGGATTCTTCACGTGTTTTGGGAGGTGTGGAGGCAGTCATAATTTTTTCCTTAGGCGATGGGTTGAGAGGCTTGAGGGTTATTCGGTGTGAGGCTCATCAGGTGGGGGTGGGGGTGATGATGGGTGTGAAGTTTTTTTGGTATTTCGATGGGGATTGAAAGCGATGACTTGTCCTTTTTCTTTATTCTTTTTGGAGGGCGTGGTGTTGTCGATTATTTTTTTGGTTTTGTCAGTGGTGGGGTTATGAGAGGAGATGTTGGAGGGTTGTCTTGGTTCTTCTGAGGGTTGTCTTATGAGCAGTCCGAAGGGTACGGAGGGGTCTTGGAAGATCATGACGGCAGACCAAGGAACGGTGATTCGCTCAGGCTTTCCTTGGAAGTATAGGGTTACGGAGAAGCTGTCTTCGGAGAGGGAGAGGTTTTCAAAGCGGTGTTGGAGGATGATGACCATTTCCGAGGGGTACTGTTCTAGGATGTAGGGAGGCATGACGATGGCGTTGTCTTGGGTATTGACGGCGATGGTGAAGTGGTGTTGTCCGATGAGTCCGTGTTTTGCTGTGAGGGTGAGGACATCTTTCACGAGGGAGAGACGGAGATTATGCATGAGTTCTTCATAGTTGATGGAGGAGGGAGAGGTCATGATGTCCTGGGGATACGGGGAGATGTGTGAGGGGTTTGGATTTGAGGGAAGTTTGGGGTTTCTGTTGATAGGTACCCCAAGACCCCACCGGACAGAAGATGAGTCTGCCGGAATTTAATCCGTTGCTAAGCGACCTTAGGCAGCTTGTGCAACCATCGGATTGTTATCATTGGCGTTTAATAGCCATGGTCCGATAACGGTGGAACCATACCGAATGCCGAATCCTTACCTTTACCACGTGCGTCGATCCTAATTCGCCCCCCTATTTTCCTACCCCTTTTTATTCCCCCCACCTTTTTGTTCCCCCCACCTTTTGTTCCCCCACCTTTTGTTTCCCCCACCCTTTGCTTCCCCCACCCTTTGCTTCCC
>CAKMZR010000296.1 GCA_929200455.1 uncultured Alphaproteobacteria bacterium
AGCCTGTTACGGAAGAAAGATCGACATCGACGGTTCCGCTTGATGTGGTGTCGCCGGTCCGCATGACGATGATTTCGTAGGTGTTTCCTTCTGTAAGCGTTGTCCCGGTGATGGCCATCATGGTTACGGAGTCATGGATTTCGGTGGTGAAGCTTGCATCGTTGTCATTGATGGTGATCGAAGCCATACTCGCGGCTCCGAGTCCGCCGATGCCCGCAGTGGGTGCGACAAGGGCGATATCGAAACTTTCTGCGCTTTCCACATTTGTGTCGTCGTCGGTAGTGAGAGTGAGAGTGGCCATTAAGTTGAGGCCGGTGAACATGAAGTTGAGGTTTCCTGTAGCGGGAATGACGCCGCCAGTGACGGAGCCGCCGGTGACGGAGAGTCCACTGAGGTCAGATCTTGAGAAGGTGCTTCCTGCACTTGCGGCGAGTGATATGTCGACACTGCTAGCGGAAGTATCGGATCGGGTGAGGACGATCTCGATAGGTCCGCCTTCCGTGAAGGAAGTGGTGGGAGCGGAGAGTTCGAAGTTGGTGACGGCGTCCATGACGGTGAAGGTGGAAGTGGGGGAAGCGTCGCTCCAAGTTCCGGCAGAAGCGGTGAGCATGGAAAGCATGACTTGGAAGTCTTCGGTCTCTGCCCCGTCAGATTTTTGGAGGAAAAACTGGAGTGTTTGAGCGGTATCGCCGGCGTTGAAGGTAATCATATTTGATCCAAAAGTGAACAAATAGTCAGCACCACTAAAGCCAGTTGCGGAAGAGAAGTCGACATCGACAGTCCCGCTTGAGGAGGTATCGCCTGTACGCATGACGACAATTTCGTAGGTATTTCCTTCTGTGAGCGTTGTCCCGGTAATAGCCATCATGGTTACGGAGTCATGGATTTCGGTGGTGAAGCTTGCATCGTTGTCATTGATGTTGATGGAAGCCATACTCGCGGCTCCGAGTCCGCCGAAGCCGGCGGCGGGAGCGACCAGGGCGACATCGAAGCTTTCTGCACTTTCTACATCTGCGTCGTCATCGGTATTGAGGGTGAGTGTAGCCA
>CAKMZR010000297.1 GCA_929200455.1 uncultured Alphaproteobacteria bacterium
ATGAATATCTATCTTAGGCGTTTGACGAGTGAGATGTCATTTGAGGATGGTGCGTCTGTGAAGAATTATAAGTATCGACTTTTGTTGATGATGGATGAATTCACGGCGATAGGGAAGCTTGAGATATTTGAAAAAGCTCTTGCGTTTATGGCGGGCTATGGTCTGAAGTGTTTTATTATTGTGCAAGACCTTACGCAACTGGAACAGGCGTACGGGAAAGAGCAGTCCATTGTGAGTAATTGTCATATCAGGATTGCGTATGCTCCGAACAAGATTGAGACGGCGAATACGCTCTCGAGCATGTGCGGCGAGACGACGATTGTACAAAAGAAGAGAAGCCGAAGCGGAACGGGGATGAAGGCGAATGTGAGTGACAGTATCACGGAGACGAAACGTCCCTTGCTTACGCCTAGTGAATGTATGCAACTGCCGGGCTTAGAGAAGTCGGGCAACACGGTGAAGAAGGCGGGAGCAATGTTGGTATTGCCTGCGGGCTTCTCACCGATTTATGGCGAACAGGTCTTGTATTTTCAAGACAAAGAGCTTTTGGAGCGGGCCAAGATGCCACCTCCTGAAGTGGTTTCATCAACAGGTGAGACTATCCAACCCACTCAAGCGAAGGAGATTTAGTGATGAGTGAAATGACAATAGCCCGTACACCGGGCGATGCGTTGGTGTATGCGGTGATGGGTATACCCTTTGATTATCATGAGGCGGAAAAAGCGGGAGCGTTTGAAGAAGAAGCCCTCTCGTTTCATGACGCCATGGATGCAACCGCGGTTGAAGCCGCATAACGATGAACATGGCGAGGTGATGCGTGATGCGGAAGACAACGCCTTCATTGATGCTCTCAGGAACAATAGATTACACTTGAAAACAGTCGTGCATACCTTCAATGACCATCGTAAAACCTAACGGATCAGTGTATGATGAAGACGTATCTAACCCCCAACCAAGGAGACAAAAGATGAACAGAGTAGAATTGCTAAATGCCCGTCATGCCGCCCTTCAATGACCATCGTAAAACCTAACGGATCAGTGTATGAT
>CAKMZR010000298.1 GCA_929200455.1 uncultured Alphaproteobacteria bacterium
CCTCAATACCTCCGCCCTGCACAGAATCAGTAAAGCCCTAAGAAATATCTCAAACCTCATCGAACAGAATCTACAACACCCAAAAATGTACGTCCAATTTATCCCAGACGGAATCGCTATCCCCTACCCCCTCTTCAAAAATCTTCATCCAGAAATACAAAGACTCATCATACGACACATGATCTCAAACCTACAACCCTCCCTCAGACTGCGCGAAAAATCTCTCCAAAATCTACTCAAAAATATTCACGCGCATCCCGTGTCTATCGGAAAATGCATCGCTTCCGTCAAACAAAATCTACTCAGATTTAGAATAAAGCCCTAAGACCCAAACCAAATACCGTCTCAGAACGATTCTTGTCGTCGTTCGAAGCATCCAACGCATCCGAATCAGACGCATTCAAAGAACCAGACAAAATCACCACAAGACCCTCTCCAAGCTTGTAGTCCAAATCCAAAAGAGTCGCACTGCCAGAATAATTCAAACCAGAATCCGCATTGCTCGTCCGATTCTGAATATTGTAACCTATGCTCATCCCACCCTTCCTGTAATCATATCTCACTCCAAAACTCAGAAAACTATCCACATAGTCCGCCTCTACCGCATCATCCTTGAATACCTTCGCCTTGCGAGTCGTTCGCTTCTCCCCATATCCAAACGAAAATCCATACGTCTTATAAGCAAACTTTCCTCCAGCCTGGTAACCCCACATATCTCCCACAGATTTGGTTATCGCCACCTGCGTAGAATCCGACTCCAACTCACGATTCCGATTAAAAACATTCTCGTAAATAGCTCCAACACCAAAATCATAACTCAGACGATCCCACTCTCCCTCATAAAGCAAGCCAAGCGATACCGCTCCTTCCCCACTTCCCTCCTTCTCGTCATCCGTAAAAAGTAACTCCGTCTTCTTCACAGGAGTCATACTCAACGCTCCACTCCAAGAACCCCACTTCGGACTCATGTAAACCAACTTAGGCGTATCCTCATCCCCTCCCACCACACTGGCCGACGTTCCACCCCCCAACCCCTCCA
>CAKMZR010000299.1 GCA_929200455.1 uncultured Alphaproteobacteria bacterium
ATAAATCATCAGACGGTACACTCTCGTTCCCCGCAACATCCTCTACCTTCACATAAACCGTATGAACTCCCACAGAAAATGGATCTTCCGGGATAAATTGCTCCCTCGTACCCCCCACAACTTGACTCATGATCTTCTTGTCCGTACCCCCCTCAATACGCTCATAGAGCGTCACCGTCGCATCCCTCTCCAATTTGTCCAGCCTAAAAATCGGATTCGCAGACGCATCCCCATAAAGAACAATTACCGGCTTCTCCGGTCGCGTCAAATCCACGTTAATCACCAATACCACAGACGCAACACTCTCATTCCCAGCCTTGTCAACTTCAGTCGCCACAATACTATGCTCCCCCTCGCTCAATGACGACCCCAAAGTCACTTTCAATGTCGTTCCACTCAATAATAATGCACTCCCTAGCGGACTGTCCAAATCATCACTCGCGTACAAACGAACTACAGAACCCTTGCCCTCCAAACCCGATACCTGCAAATCCGGCTTCGTCAGCTTCGTATGCCACGCGTTGTCCGCTCCCCTCACTCCATCAACCACAGAATCAATCAACGGCTTGTTCGGAGCCTCCGTGTCAAGAGTAAAGGTCAATGGCGTACTCGCCGTACTCGTTCCCGCCTTCTCTCCAGACGCTATCGTCACCTTCGCCGTCAAACTATGAAGACTGTCTCCACTCAAAGCCGTACCCAGAGTCAAAGTCACCTTCGCTCCTAACGCTACAGGAGCATCCAAGGTCACCGTCCCAAGTGAGGTCGTTCCATCAAAAAACTCTACGCTATCCCCACTTGACAACGCCTCAGACATAACCACCTTCAGAATCTTAAGCTTCTTCTTATTCGTCAAACCCGTAACCGGCGTTGTCGGGGCATCCTCATCGTACAACTCCACCTGCTGAGGAGGCAAAGGACCCGTCACCACATCTTGCTCCGTCGTACCTCCAGCAAAAGCATTACTCGCCAAATCTTCCAACGCTCCTGACAAAACCTCTACCGTGTAGTTACCCGTCGTAATC
>CAKMZR010000300.1 GCA_929200455.1 uncultured Alphaproteobacteria bacterium
GGTGGTACAGACAATGATACGGTGAACTACCACTTGGATGTTGCTGATCGTGCGGGTCGCTCTGGCCAGGGCTTTATCATTGATCTTGGTGCCGGTACGACGAAGGCCGCCGCTGATACGACGGTTGTTGAGGATACGCTCACGAGTATCGAGAACGCAGTGGGTTCGGATAAAGACGATACTATTACAGGAGACAGTACAGCGAATATTCTTTCTGGAGCGGGCGGTGCTGATGCTCTGTCTGGTGGTCTTGGTCATGACACCCTGTATGGTGGTTTGGGTGAGGATACTCTGTCTGGTGGTTTGGGTAATGACACCCTGTCTGGTGGTTTGGGTAATGACGTTTTGGATGGCGACGAGAACGATGACACCCTGTATGGTGATGGTGGCAATGACCAGCTGGTTGGTGGTGCAGGCGTAGATGTTCTGCATGGAGGCGATGGTGATGATAGTCTTTATGGTGAGGCTGGCAGGGATACTCTTTATGGTGGTGCAGGCGTAGATATTCTGCATGGAGGAGCAGGCGACGATGTTCTGAAAGGGGGTTCTGGCGACGATTATCTTATGGGCGGTTCCGGTAGTGATGTTCTTTCCGGGGGATCAGGCAGTGATACGGTGAGTTATGGTTTTAACAGTTATGATCGTGAGGGTTTATCGAATAGAGGTTGGCGCATTGATCTTGTTTTACAACAGACGAAATCTTTTGCGGATCTTGAGGTTGAGGATTGGCTTGAGAGCATTGAAAATGTTATCGGTTCTGATCGTGCTGATACGATTATTGGAACGGATGAAGCGAACGTTTTGTCTGGCAGAGCCGGCAATGACACGATTAGTGGCGGAGCGGGTGACGATGTTCTCAGTGGTGGCCTAGGTAGTGACGCACTTGATGGTGGTGCGGACAATGATACGGTAGATTATTATCGTGATGTCTCTGATCGTGCTGGTCGTTCCGCTCAGGGCTTCATCATTGATCTTGGTGCTGGTACGACGAAGGCTTCTGCTGATACGACGGTTGTTG
>CAKMZR010000301.1 GCA_929200455.1 uncultured Alphaproteobacteria bacterium
GACATACACCGCTCATCCGACTGCGAAAAGCCTCGGAAATCACAGGGTGCAACATCCTCGGGAAAGCCGAATTCATGAACCCGGGCGGCTCCGTCAAGGACAGACCCGCCTTCGAGATTATCTACCAAGCAGAAAAACAAAGTCTCATCCAAAAAGGGGGACTCATTGTTGATGCTTCCGCCGGAAACACCGGCATCGGCCTTTCCATGGTCGCAAGAACCCGAGGCTACCGCTGCCTCATCGTCATACCCGAAACCCAGTCCGAAGAAAAAAAACAATCCCTCCGCATGAACGGGGCAGAACTCATCGAAGTCCCCGCTGTCCCCTACTCAAACCCCAAAAACTATATCCACATCTCTAAACAGATCGCCGAAGAACGCTCAGTTTCCGAAAAAAACGGCGTCCTCTGGGCAAATCAGTTCGACAATACCCATAATATGCAAGCCCATCTCCACTATACCGCTCCCGAATTATGGCAACAGACCGACGGAAATATCGACGCCTTCGTTTGTGCCGTCGGCACCGGAGGCACCATCGCCGGCGTAAGCCAAGCCCTCAAATCATACAACCCCCACATCACCATCGCTCTCGCAGACCCCCACGGAGCCGCCATCTTCTCTCACGTCAAAACAGGCGTCCTCAAATCCGAAGGTTCCTCCATCACAGAAGGAATCGGTCAAGGGCGAATCACAGAAAATCTCGCCCTCGCCCTCATCGATGACGCCTTCCGAATCGACGATCTCACCATGCTCTCCACCATTCATGACCTCGTTCTCCATGAAGGACTCTGCCTCGGCGGATCCAGCGGAATCAATGTCGCAGGGGCCATCGCCCTTGCCAAAGTCATGGGGCCTGGACACACCATCGTCACCATACTCTGCGACAGCGGGGCACGGTATGCTTCCAAACTCTATAACCCCGAATTCCTCAAAAAACATCAACTCCCCGCTCCTCCTTGGATGAAAAAATCGTGACTCCATCCCACTCACCCCACCCCTCCCTCGCCTTCTACCAT
>CAKMZR010000302.1 GCA_929200455.1 uncultured Alphaproteobacteria bacterium
TTTGCGTGATTTTGGGGGTTCTAAAGATTTTGACGCGCGTGCGTATATAGAGCGTTATTTTGTGGGACTGCGTCTTATACCTTTGGGAGGTCGGAGCAAGTTGACGGGTTATTACGAGGCGAGTATTCGTGGAAGTCGTGAGCGGAGTGGTCGTTATCGTTATCCTGTGCATGGAGTGCCGAAGGACATGGTGAGTGTGCGTGGAGGAGCGTTTGGTCGTGGTCTTCCGAGTGGTATTTTGCATGGTCGAGTGGAGGGGGATGAGTTGAAGAAGTATTATAGCCGTGAGGAGATAGTGGGGGGTCGTATGGGATTTCACGAGGAGGTATTGTTGTGGACGGATGATGTATTGTCTCTTTACAGACTGCATATACAGGGTTCAGGTGTTGTAGAGATGGATGACGGCACTTGGGTGAGGCTGCACTATGCGGCGAACAATGGTCATGGTTATGTGTCACTGGCGAAGGAGTTATTGGAGCGGGGTGAGTTGCGGAGGGGTTATGCGTCATGGAGGCACGTGGGAGAAGTTTTGTCGCGTTATCCTGGCAGGGAGGAAGAGATTCTGAGTTACAATCCGCGTTATATATTTTTTGTGGAGGGAGAGGGAAAGGGTCGTGGAACGTTGGGAGTTCCGTTGGAGTCTGGATACAGTTTGGCGGTGGACACTCGTTCGATACCGTTGGGTTTGATGGTGTGGTTGGAGGGACGTTACCCTGGTACTGAGGGAGGGGATTTGCGGAGACTTGTGGTAGCCCAAGACACGGGAGCGGCGATTAAGGGTTTTGTGAGGGGAGATTTGTTTTGGGGAGAGGGGGAGGAGGCGTTGAGGTTGGCAGAGGGTACGAATGGTTCTGTGGGGATGGTGATGTTGGTTCCGAAGGTGTGGTGGGAGAGGATGGCGCGCGGGAGATGAGAGGAGATGACTTGTGGCTTCGGGTGAAGGCGTCTTCGCGTCCCTTGAGGGGGGAGGGTGGAGAGAAGGTTTCGCGGCGTCCCTTGAGGGG